>ONTN01000165.1 GCA_900320765.1 uncultured Eubacteriales bacterium | reverse complement strand
TGAAGCCTTGAAGCCTCAAAAAAGCTGCCTTCCTCGCATAGCCTTACGAGGCCTGCTATTTCTGCGGGGATAATATTCGCGGCGACAGATATAACGCCCTTTGCCCCGAGCGACATCATCGGAACGATAACGTCGTCGTTTCCAGACCATATATTAAGCTCGTCTCCGCATAGGCTGAGAGTTTTTGTAAAGAGCCCGAAATCGCCGGAGGCCTCCTTGACCCCGTTTATATTCGGGTGCTTGGATAGCTCAAGGTAGGTTTCCGGCTTGATACTCACCCCGGTTCGCGACGGTACGTTATATACGATGACGGGTATGGAAACGCTGTCCGCCACAGCAGTATAGTGCTCTATAAGCCCTTTTTGCGTGGCTTTGTTGTAATAGGGGGTAACTACCAGCACGGCGTCGGCTCCGGCCTTTTCCGCATCGAGAGAAAACAGGATAGCATGCTCCGTGGAATTGGAGCCTGAGCCCGCAATAACGGGGATATTATCTGAAAAAGCCTTAGCGTAGGCTATAAGGGCAAATCTCTCCTCGCGTCTCAGGGTAGAAGCTTCGCCGGTAGTTCCGCACACTGTAAGCGCGGAAGTACCGGCGATCTTTTGCATATCGATTATTCTTTTAAAAGAGTCGTAGTCTATCTTTCCGTTCTTGAACGGAGTGATAACTGCTGCTGAAGAACCTGTAAAAACAGGCTTTTTCAATTTAAGCTTCCTTCCTTCAATGGATTGAAGGCAGGTAATTAATCCATATAGCCCTTAGCGCAGAGAAGCTCCGCTAAAAGGACTGCGCCGCCCGCCGCGCCGCGCAGCGTGTTGTGGCTGAGGCAAACGAACTTATAATCATACTGGGAGTCCGGGCGGAGCCTTCCGACGCTGACAGCCATACCGTTCTCGATGTTGCGGTCAAGCTTGGTCTGAGGACGGTTATCTTCCTCGAAGTAATGGATAAACTGCTTCGGAGCTGAGGGGAGACCGAGCTTCTGAGGAACGCCGGAGAATGACGCCCAGCGCTCTTTGATCTCCTCGATTGTGGGCTTCTTCTCAAAGCTCATAAACACGGCCGCCATATGCCCGTCGGACGCAGCGACGCGGAAGCATTGCGCTGTGATCGAGGGAGAAGCAGCTGTGACAATCTTGCCGTTTTCGAGCTTGCCCCAGAGCTTGAGAGGCTCCTGCTCGCTCTTTTCCTCCTCGCCGCCGATGTAGGGGATTACGTTGTCGATTATCTCGGGGAAGGTATCGAATACCTTGCCGGCGCCGGAGATGGCCTGATAGGTGCAAACGAGAGCCTTTGTAAGGCCGAACTCATCCTTGAGCGGGTGAAGAGCGGGAACGTAGCTCTGGAGGGAGCAGTTTGACTTGACTGCAATAAAGCCGCGCTTTGTTCCGAGCCTCTTACGCTGGGAGGAGATGACCTCGATATGCTCGGGGTTTATCTCGGGAACTACCATAGGAACGTCCTCGGTCCAGCGGTGCGCGCTGTTATTGGAAACGACGGGGCACTCCGCCTTTGCGTAGGCCTCCTCAAGAGCGCGTATCTCTTCCTTCTTCATATCGACTGCGGAGAAGACGAAATCAACGTTTGCGGCGATCTCAGCAATATCGTCCTCAGCCGACTTAACGATAAGATCCTTTGCGCAATCGGGGATCGGCTTCTGCATAAACCAGCGGGCGCTGACAGCATCCTCATAGCGTTTTCCGGCGCTTCTCTTGGAAGCGGCGACCTCTTTAAGCTCAAACCAGGGGTGCTCCGCAATGAGCGTAACGAAACGCTGACCGACCATTCCAGTTGCGCCGATAACGCCGACCTTATACTTTTTCATAACCTGCCTCCATTACAATGTATTCAAATAATAGAAGATATTTACATAAAAATGGCGCCGAAACAGCATTATACCGACTATCCAAACAAGAAAAAATGTGATATAATCCTCGTATAAACTGGCACGCACTTTATTTCACTAAACTGTTTTTCAATGAATAGTAACACATTTCGCATTTTGTGTCAATAAAGAACGCCGTTTTTTTGCGGCCGAGGGGTAAGATATGTTACATAAGATAAAAAAAGCGACAATTATTTTTCTTTGTTTAGCTATGCTGACCTCGCTTTCAACAATTGCTTCTGCAGACGGTTTTCAGGCCTCGGTACATACACTGAGGATAGGGCTTTACAGCGGCTCGCAGAAAACCTTTACCTCAGCCAACCTTCAGAACGTATCCGGCACGGGGTACGGTTACGAGCTCGGCTACTTCAATTCCGACCGTGAGTTCGTCCCGATAGGCGTCAAAATAACCGAGACTAACGCGATAACGGTTACAATCGACCAAAACGTCGCCTGGGACTCGGGCGAGAGAGCTTTTTCGACCGACCTTTCCGTGAGCTCTGCCGTTGTGGGCTGCTACCACATCAGATTAAACGAAGGGTTTGAAACTTACGACGAGGCGCTTGAAAAAGCAAAGTCGCTTGAGCTCGATCTGAATACGTTTATAAAATACTATAACGGCAAGTTTTACGTTATGATCGGGCAGTATTCTGCCTCAGCCGACGTAAATAACGCGCTGAACGGCCTTAGTTTTAAGGATTCCTGTAAGATCGACTCCGGCACCGAGAGAACTGTCGCTGTCGTTGAGACTGGGAAAACTAAGGTGCTTTTCGAGTTTGACAGCGGCACCTCCGCCTATCTCGCCATAAGGCCTATCGAGGCCGAGGGGGCTAAATCGCAGTGCTATCACAGGGGATATAAGTATTACGGCGACTTCGCTTTTATCCGCGGCTCCTCGGGATATATCACCGTTATAAACTATGTTGATATCGAGGATTACGTGAAGGGTCTCGTTCCGTATGAGATGAGCGCGTCCTGGCCTCGTGAGGCGCTGAAGGCTCAGGCCGTGTGCGCAAGGAGCTACGCTCTTACTAACCTGAATAAGCACAGGAGCGAGGGCTTTGACATCTGCAATACGGCTGAATGTCAGGTGTACTACGGAACGGGGAGAGCGAACGAAAACTCAAATAAGGCCGTAGAGGAGACTGAGGGGGAATACCTGACCTACGACGGGAAGCTCTGCCAGACGAATTACTATTCGCATAACGGCGGCGCTTCCGAGAACTCTGAAAACGTGTG
>ONTN01000175.1 GCA_900320765.1 uncultured Eubacteriales bacterium | reverse complement strand
CGGGGTAGGCCTTCGCCTTGTCGGGCAGGCCGACGCGCTCCAGGCTGTCCAGCAGGGCACCCTCGACATCGCCAACTCCGACACCGCGCTCCTGGCCAACTACGACCCGGCCGCCGGCGTTCTGGACGTCCCCTACCTCATGAAGAACCGTGAGCAGGCTGTCCGCTGCGTGCAGGACGAAGAGTTCGCCGCCTTCATCAACAAGATGATCGAGCCCAGCGACATGCACCTGCTGAGCATCCTGCCCCTGAACTTCCGCAACTCCCTCGTGAAGAACATGGACTTCAAGGGCAAGGGTCAGCTTATAAACGATATCGAGAGCGCGATAGCGCGGTATGCGGAGGGGGATATGGATGTACCTGACAGAGAACAGGGAGAATGACAGCTCGGTGAGCCGCGGCATATTTCGCTTTTACGGGCTTGACCGCAAGCGCAGACCGTCACGCGGCGAGATGGAGGCTATGTATAATATGACCTCCGCCGAGTTCCCTTGCGCCGCGCCCGCGCCGTCAAGGGCGGCTGTGGTGACGACCGGAAACGATATACAGGCGGTCGCCGCGCCGGACGCGCTCATATCAGACAGCGTTGACGGACTTACCGGCGTTATGGGCGGCGAGTTCTACTATAACGGCGTGAAGCGATCGGGCAGCTATGTCCTGCGTACCGACTATGAGTGGACAATAGCCCGGCTCGGCATGGTGTACATTATAAACGGCACAGGCGACGGCGTCAAGGAGACATTCACATTTAACGCCGATACGAAGGAGTTCAGACCGTTCTCGAAAACTATGGACTACCTCATTGTCACAGCCGGCAAGGACAACAGCGGAGACTGGTATCTTGAGACCTACCGGTATTATCACACAGCAGTTTCAAATCATACTGTAACGCTCGATGACGGCTCTCAGATGGACGGCGGCGACTTTTATTACAGATACAAAAGCTATGAAAAATCAGAAAATATCTTTGAAAAAAATTTTAAGATCGGTGACGAGCTGGAGATAATCGGATTTCCGGGCGAAAATTCCGGCGGACGGCTTTGGTATTACCCCAGCACGGGCGACAGCGAATCTATACACGAGGTAACTAATTATAATACCTCGGTGAACAATACGGTCGATCTGACTGCGGCACGCATGAGTGAGATAAACAGAGATTCCATCGTACACGCCACAGTGAAAAAGTTTGATGTAACACTGGCCGGGCAGCGTTATGCTCACAGGATATTTTTTGAGCTTCTGGACAAGGCCGGCGAAAAAAACGCGTTTGTAGATATGATCAAAAAGCACTCGAGCAGCTATAACTACTATGCGCAGGGCGTGACGCTCCGGCTTGCGTATCCGTCGTTTTCGGATCTGACAGTACATGACGGCAGACTGTGGGGTACGACGACGAACAACGAGCATATCTACGGCTCCGCATCCGATGATATTTCCGACTTTTCGTCGGACAGCATAAACGAGCGGCTTGCGGTGCGCATAACTCCGTATCTGCCGGGAGCGTTCACAGGGATATGCAGCTACGGCGGGCATCTTCTTGTGTTCAAGGAAAACGCGATCATCCGTCGCCCCGGCAAGGACCTGATGAACTCCATCGCACGGGCCGTGCTGACCGCCTATACCTATGACACCACGCCGGACCTGCTGGACATCGAGACGAACCTCCGGCAGTCGATCGAGCTGATCGCGGGCTTCCCCACCATCGCCGCCTATCAGGCCACCAAATCCTACTTGCTGAAGTTTTCCAAGGGTATCCACTATGAACTAAGTCATTACGGAGTAAAAGTGTGTTGCGTGTGTCCCGGTGCGGTGGACACGGACCTCTACAATCTGCCGGTGAAGATGCGCAAGCGGCTTCGCGCCATCGGGGTGATGATGTCGCCCGAGCAGATCGCGAAACGCGGTGTTCGCGCCACCTTGCATGGCCGGAAGGTCAAGATTCCCGGACCTATCAACTACTTTTTCCTGCTGTTGTGTTTCCTGCTGCCCGGATTTGTCATCAATCTCGTGAAAAAGAAGTTCGTCTGAACTTCACCGTATAAAACAGATAGAGACGTGCCTCGGCACGTCTCTATGTTTGTTAATAGGGTTCAGGAGATTATCCCAGCATGGCGGTGTAGGCGGCAGCGTCCATCAGTTCAGCGACTTGGGCAGCGTCCGTCATTTTGATCTTGATGATCCAGCCTTCGCCGTAGGGGTCGCTGTTCACGAGAGCGGGCTCGCCTTCGAGGGCCTCGTTGAATTCAACGACTTCACCACCGACGGGCAGCAACAGGTCGGCGACGGTCTTGACGGCCTCGATAGAGCCGAAAACCTCATCCTTGTCCAGGGTCTCACCCACGGAGGGGATATCGAGGAAAACGATGTCGCCCAACTCGTTGGCGGCGTGAGCGGTAATGCCCACCAATGCAAATTCACCATCCACTTTCAACCATTCGTGGTCTTGGGAATACTTCAAATTCTCAGGAATATTCATACTCTTAAGTTTATAAATGAAAAATTAAACGGTCATAATCTCTTTTTCTTTGGCTTCCATGATCTTATCGACCTTGGAGATGGCCTCGTCGGTAGCCTTTTGGATGTCGGCCTCCAGTTTCTTGACGGCATCCTCTTCCACGCCGTCGTCTTTCAGCTTCTTGGCGTCGTCGTTGGCGGTGCGGCGGATATTGCGGATGGCCACCTTGGCCTGTTCGGCATCCTGTTTGGCTTTCTTCACCAGTTCCTTACGGCGTTCCTCGGTCGGGGCGGGAATCACCAGGCGGATGAACTCGCCGTTGTTCTGCGGGGTCACGCCG
>ONTN01000016.1 GCA_900320765.1 uncultured Eubacteriales bacterium | reverse complement strand
TCACAGGACTGGAACAGTCACAACATCGAGCACGAGTTATCTGCTCTCTACGACTGCGCTCACGGTGCCGGACTCGCAGTCATAATGCCCGCATGGATGGAATTCGTCTACAAGCACGATATCATGCGCTTTGCACAGGCGGCGACGCGCATATGGGGCTGCAAAATGGACTTCGCGGCTCCCGAAAACACAGACCGCGAGGGAATAATCCGCTTCCGCCGCTTCCTCATAGCTTGAGAGGAGGCGGCACAGATGAAAACGGGCTTTCTTTCAACCGCTTGCAGCGCCGTCCGGGCGGTAAAAATGGCGCGGCTTTCGGGCGCTGATACTGTAATACCGGCGAACAGGGTACCGAGGATAAAATGCGGGAGCTTCCTTGACACCGTGGAGGGCTGCGTAATATGCGGATCGCAGAGCCCTTGCAGCTTTAAGGGGCAGGATGCGGCGCGGCACGCCTTCGCCTTGCTGGACGAGGAGATAAAGCGGCGCCTTTACTTTGTGCCGAAGAGCGGCGAATTTGTCGAGCGTGCAAGGTTTTATTCAATGCTCCTGCGTCCGGCGCTGTCCGAAGATGACTACCACGAAGCAATGCTTCTGATACTCAGGAAATACAGGCATATAAAGTCATTGAGCGGGAGGTGAAAAGCCTCCCGTTTTTCCTGTAAAGTTTTCAGCTTAATTTTCAGCTTAGCGCGTTTTTGAAGGTTTACAGTATTTTACAGAAACCCGCAAAAAGCCTTATTTTATGCGGCTTCCGCTAACATCAATTTACACCATTTTTCCCCGCTCTAATAATTCAAATCCCTCCTTCCGCGCCAAAGCTAAAATCCTGTCGACGAACGTCGGCAGGATTTTTTAGCTTTGTATTCTTCATTTTTAAGATTTCAGTATTCATTATTCTTTTTTGCGGCAGGTTTTTCTAAATGAATACTGAAGACTTAAGATTGAAAAATGAATTATTGTTGCGAAATTGCGTACTTTCCGATATTCTATCTCGTCCGTTGGAGCGTTAAACAGTAAATAGCATATTATTAGGGATATTTCCTTAAATATCAATATGGGAATATCCCTTGAGGTATGATGGCACAGGGTGATTATATGATCGAATTAAGGCTTCGTGATCTGCGTGAGGATTGCGATCTCTCTCAGAAAGCCGTTGCGAATTTGCTTGGAGTCCACCAAACGACCTACTCTGATTACGAGCGTGGGAACCTAAACGTACCGATTGCCGCGTTGGATCAGCTCGCCGATTTTTACGGCGTCAGCGTAGATTATCTCTTGGGGCGAACTTCGGTGCAAACGCCGTATCCCCAGAAGTGAGCGGTGTTCTTGTTCTACTATAAATATTGGGCAGCTTAGCCTATTGGCTTAGCTGCCCTCTTTTTCTCACTCATTCTTCCCAAACAGATAATCCATAAACACGGGGATGCGCTTTTCCCAGGCTGCCTCGTTGTGGACAGCTCCGGGTACTATGCGGGCGGCGACGTCCGCCCCCTTTTCGGCGAGCAGCTTCGCGGTGTTGAACATCGCCTCCGGCATGCGAAGTGTCTTCGCCTCTGCCGCCTCGGCGCTGCCCATATCCATATACACCATCGTCGGCGCGGCTATATCCGATGAGCGGATAAGCTCCGCCATCCCCCTCTTGCTGACCCAGAGGCTCGGCGAGAGCGCGGCGGCGCGGGAGAAAACGTCGTTATACTCCACGGCGGCGTAGATCGACATAAGCCCGCCCATGGAGCTTCCGGCGATAAGGGTATTTTCCCTGTCCGGAAGTGTGCGGTAAGCTTCATCCACCTCGGGCTTCATAACTCCGGTTATCCAGTCCATCGTGAGCTTGCCGCGCCCCTTGACTAAGTCGTGCCTCGGTAGCTTGATATCCCACGGAGAATACTCCGAAAGGCGCTCAAGCCCGTCCGGGTTACACTCGATGGCGGCGAGGATTATCGGCATTTTTGTCTTCTCAAGATACTCCTTCATGCCCCAGCTCTTGCCGTAGGTCGCGTGCTTATCGTAAAACACGTTGTGCCCGTCGAACATATACAGCACAGGATAGCGGCGGTCGGACTTATCATAGTCCTTCGGCGTATAGACGTACATCCTGCGCTTTCTCGAGGCAGGCAGACCGGGGATCTCGACTTTCGTAACCTTTATCACTGGTGTTCGCTCCCTTCGTTTTTTCTTATTATTTTCTTATTATATCAAGCGTCCATTCCGTTGGCAAGCTCCCTTATGACCTCTCCGCTGTCGCCTTCGATGCAAATCGAGCGATGCTCGATGCGTCTCGGGCAGAAGGCCTCGCTGTAGTTAAGGCAGGCGTAGACGGCGTTCGGATTCTCGTCCGTCATCTGCCAGAAGGGGTATTTGATTATGACCGGGGTGTTCGAGCCGACGCCTATCTCAAGAAACAGAACGTGCCGCCCCTCTTGCTCGCGCAGGAAGTCAGCGTAGCGCCCGGACGCTTCGTGCCATCCCTCGTCCTCAACGAAGGAATCGTCGGAGCGGAGATTCATCGTGACCTCGCCGCCGTCCAGCGGGCAGACGGGTATGAGCTCCGGCGGAAGCTCGGTTTTGAGAACGCTCTTGTCCTCCGGCGGCGCGAAAGCTCCGTCGGCTTCCTTCACGAAGCCCTGAGCCTCCATCGCCCGCATCACCCAAGCCTCGTTATCAAACGTCAGCTTGATCGAGGGATCGACGCTTTGGAAAAGTCCGTAATCCCCCTGAGTGTAAAACAGGCGGCTTTTATCGAAGCCCGCCCTCTGGAACTGGTGATCTACGTTCGTCGTGATAACGAAGTAGTTCTTTCCGTCCACGAGCCTTTTAAGGTCGTCGTAGACCGGCGTCGGCGTTATCAAGCTTCCGCCTCAGTCGGTCGATATTCTCCTCCCTCGTGCCGCGCCCGCCGGTGAGATGAGAGGCGAAGCGCCTCACGCCGTCGAGCCCCTTTCTTATCGTCTCAAGATATCCGTTATTATCAGAGTAATACCTTCTCATAGTATGCTCTGTCCTCATCCTTGAACACGTTGAATATGACCTTATCAACTTTTCCCGGGTGTTCCCCGAGCCAGTCCGTCACCGTTTTAACGGCGATCTGCGCCGCCTTTTCGTTCGGGAAGCGAAACACTCCGGTGGAAATGCAGCAGAATGCGACTGTTCTGAGCCCGTTTTCCGCGCAGAGGTCGAGCGTCGCGCGGTAGCAGTCCGCGAGCAGCCTCTCGTGCTCCGGCGTCAGCCTGTCTGTAACTATGGGCCCTACGATATGCACGACCTTCTTTGCCGGCAGGTTATACCCATCGGTCAGCATAGGCACTGCCGTCGGCTGCTCGTAGCTTAAGCCGTATCTCCCGCGCAGTTTTTTCATCTGCCGGTCGCACTCAGCGCGAAGCTGTACCCCTGCGAAGGTGTGGATACAGTTATCTATGCAGGTGTGCATCGGGGCAAAGCAGCCGAGCATTTGGGAGTTTGCCGCGTTCACGATTGCGTCGACCGCGAGCCTCGTTATATCCCCCTGCCAGAGGGCAATGCCCTCCCTGATAAACGGGATATCGTCAGCCGCCACAACGCCTGTTTCCTTTACCCTCTCCGTCAGGTACTCGTCCTGTACGGAAAGCACCTCGTCGGGAAGTCTTTTCGGCATTCTGATATTCATAAGCGAGCGGAGAAGCACCCGCTTTCCCGCCTCGTCGCGCGGGGTCTCGATATCCCTATACTCTGCCGAGTCCTCCTTGAAGGCCTCTACTAAAAAGTCGAGCCTCTCCGCCTGAGTATTGAACGAGCTCATATCTCCGCCTCCGTTCCGGTTTTTTATTGTATAGCTTATTTCTTTGTCACTCCGTCGCCGTATATGGTCGTCCAGTCGTTCTTCATGGAGATAGCGACCCAGCCGTGCTCCTCGCAAAGCTTAAACATCCTGTTCGCCTTTTCAACGTTGCCGTTCTCCCGCTCCAGATCGTCGCAGCAGAGCATAAAGGCGAGGCTCTTGTACGGGTTATTGCTGACTACGTACTCCGCCATACTGGAGTCGCCCGTGCTGTTGCCGAAGCTGAGCACCGGCTGTACGCCGATCTCCTGCGCGATAACCGCTACCTTGTTCATTTTCAGATTCTTTACGAGGAATTCACCGCCGAGCACAAGCTGATCGTTCTCGTCAAAGACGTAGTCCAGCCCGTCCTCATCTGCCTGCTCCGAGGCGACGACGCTCTCGTCCGAGCCGATAACCTGCCCCATCGGAATATTCAGCGGGGAATTATCCACGATGCCGCGCACGATGAAGCGGTCCGTACCGCTGACGATGTAGACGGTAAAATCGTTTGCCTGCAGGTATTCCACCACCTGAAGCATCGGCTTATACCAGCCCTCGCCGCGCAGCATACCGTCATAGCTCGGCATACTGAGCTTTTTGAACTCCTGGATATACGCGTTGAATTCGTCGATAGTCATTCCGGCGAAGGAGGAGGCTATCGCCTGACCGTGATCCACCTCCAGCCCGACGAAGGAAGCGCCGGAGGCGTTCTGCTCCACTATTTTCAGAGCGGTCTCGCGCTCAAATGCGCTGGCGCGGTCCTTGTAGTCCGGGTCCTCAAGCACGCGGTGCACCAGAAGCGTGTAGTCAAAGTAGTTGGGGTCTGTCTCGCAGAAGAGCGTTCCGTCCAGATCGAAAACTGCGACGCGTCGGTCGACCGGGATATAATCCGCCCCGCTCTCGTCCGTGATCGCCTCCATATATGAGGTCAGGGCTTCCTTTGCCTTGGCGCTGTCCGTCCAAAGAGAGAGGGCCGTCTCTCCGGAGGCCGTCTCTTTCTTCGCGTCCTGCTTCGGAGATACGGCGATAACGTACAGCACGCTGACCGCAAGGCACAGGCAGATGGCTATTATGGCGACGGTGCGCCAGACTGAGGATACTTTTTTCATAACGATTCTCCTTTATTCATTGGTTTCCGGTCACTTATCTGTTGCGAAGTCCGCTCTGCCTCTTCTGACTGCGAAGCAGCGCCGCCGCATATACGATAAAGAGGATGGCCGCGAAAGCCGCGCCGACGATATACGATACCGTCTGACCGAGGCGGAAGCCCTCCTTCGCCATCAGTATGTAAGTGAGGCTGACGGCTGACATAAAGGTCGCCGGGAGCGCCGTAAGAAGGGAGCCGAAGCGATACGGGCCCTTTTTCACAAGATAGGCGGTAGAAGCCCAGAGGGCGATCATGGCAAGCGTCTGGTTGCTCCACGAGAAATAGCGCCATATCGTCTGGAAGCCGTTGTCGTCGACGATGGCAAACCAGGTAAGCAGCCCGCCGATGGCGAGCAGCGGAATTGTAAGTATAAGGCGGTTTTTTATGCTCTTCTGATTCAGCTTGAATATCTCCGCAAGAATAAGGCGGGCGCTGCGGAAGGCGGTGTCGCCGGAGGTGATCGGGCAGACGATAACTCCCGCCACCGCAAGGATGCCGCCGAATACGCCCAGAACGCCGGTGGATATCTCGTAGACCACGTTTGAAGCCCCGTTTGCCAGCGCTTCGTTAAGCAGCTGAGTCGTGCCGTAGAAGGCCACGCCTGCCGCCGCCCATACAAGGGCGATCACCGACTCGCTTATCATGGCTCCGTAGAATATCCTGCGGCCTTCCCTTTCCGATCGGATGCATTTTGCTATCATCGGCGACTGGGTCGCGTGGAAGCCGGAGACCGCGCCGCAGGCCACCGTAATGAACATATACGGCCAGACGGGTGTGCCCTCCGGGTGCAGATTTTTGAGGCTTATCTCCGGTATCGTATATTTGCCGCCGGAGAAGAGTATCCCGCCGATAACGGCTCCCGCCATTACGATCAGCAGCACGCCGAACACGGGATAGAGCTTGCCGATCAGCTTATCAATGGGCAGAAGCGTCGCGAGCAGGTAGTATAAAAGGATGACGACAGCCCAAAAGGTGCCGTTCATCCAACCGGGCGTCAGCTTATCGAGCAGACCTGCCGGGCTCGTGACGAACACCGTGCCGCAGAGCACCAGCAGAACGACGGAGAAGACGCGCATTATCCATTTTGCCGCCCTGCCGAGATATTCGCCCGAGAGCTCAGCGATCGACGCTCCCTCGTGGCGCGAGCTTATCATACCGCTCATATAGTCGTGCACGGCGCCGCCGAGGATCGAGCCGAACACGATCCAAAGGAACACGACCGGCCCGAACACCGCGCCCATCAGCGCGCCGAAGATCGGCCCCGTGCCCGCAATGTTGAGCAGCTGCACCAGAAAAGCCTTCCACGGCTTCATCGGCACACAGTCCACCCCGTCGTTTATGGCGATAGCCGGCGTCAGACGGTCGTCCGGTCTGAAGATCTTCTCCGTAACCCTGCCGTAGACCAAATAGCCAACGAGCAGCACCGCAAACGAAACAAGCAACGATATCATAAGCTAACCCCTTTCCGCGCAAAAAGCCTCAGTCTTCTGAGCATAAGTATATCAGACTGAGGCAGAGTTTTCTATACACTTTTGATAATTTGTGTTTTACATTTTTCCGCTGTCAGGCAAGCTTTCAAAGTCTTGTCCGGAGTCAGCCTGCAAGGTCGGCTCCGAGGGAGTTGCCCTCCGGGTCGAGCCATATAATTATACCGTGGTCGGCGAAGACCTCGCCGCAGCCCAGCATAACCTCGGCGCTGCCGTCTGAGTTGACGGAGAAGCACGGGCCCGATAGTACGGCCTTGAACTCCTCCCGGCTCATCTCCTCGTCATACCAGTCGGGCACGAGCTCATAAAGCTCCTCCGCGGCGATCTCGCGTATCTTTGCGTCAAAGCCCTCAAGGTCAGCGCAAATCTCTCCGAGCCTTTCGAGCGCGGCGTCGGCTTTTCCGTCCTCGGAAATGCCGAGATCCACCGAGGCTTCCTCGCCGAGGTAGTCTATCGTGCCCTCGTACAAACCGAATTCGCGGTTCAGCTTGAATTCTCCGAGCTCGCTTCTCAGAACGTCGCTGTCGGGCAGTACGGGCTTGCGGGGCTTATTCTCCGTCTTATAAAGCCGCGGCTCGTCCACCTCCGCATCAATCAGCCTCTCAACGAGGTAGGAATAGAAGCCTGCGTCCTTCTTCGGCTCCGCCTGACGGACAAGGAGGCGGTAAGCCTTTCCCTTCTTGAAGTTATATAGATACGAGAAGCCGAAAAGCTTCTTCGGCGCGAGCCAGCGCAGCCAGTTGAAGCCCCTCGTCTCTATCGGCTCACCCGTGGCTGAGTCGATCGCCGCGTCAAAACGCGCCTCGCATTTGTACATACCGTCGAGCACCGGAAAGGCGGGGTCGCCCTTTCCGTGGCAGTAAGATATGCGGGCGGTTATCTCCCGCGGCTCGCCCGTAAATTCGCTTAAAAACTCCTCTTTAGTCACGTTCTTCTCCCCAGTCTCTTGCCCTTCTGCGCTTCCTGACAGCCGTTATCAGCGCTGCTCCTGCCGACGCGGCAAGGCAGAGCCCGGCAGCACGGGCAACGGATACCGACGTGCCTGTCGGGATAATGCCGTCGCGCGTGTTCGTAAAGTCCACCTCGCTCAAGCCTCCGTTCACTCCGCTTCTTATTGTCCCTTCGCTCAGGCCGGATACGGATACCTCGTAGTAACCGTGATCCGTCTCGCTGACGGAGTAGTACACTCCGTCGTAGATGCCCTCGATCAAAAGGACGTCGCCGTGTCCGAGCTCGATTTCAAGAACGCCGTCAGCAAACTCATCGCCGATAACCTCGCCGTTTTTCTTTATAACAATCAGCTCTGTATCTGTCAGGGGCTTTACGGTTCCGCCCTGAAGCTGCGTAAGTTCGATCCTGAACGGGAATTTGGCGAACCGGTCTCCGAAGCTTCCCGCAACGGTTTTACTTATTCTGAGCGCTCCCAGCCTGCTCGAGTTGGTGATCGTTACCTTTAAGCTATCACCCTCGTGGACAGTCAATTCTGCCGTTCCCATACCGTTTTCAAAGCCCTCATCAGGTCTGACGCGCACGAGGGGCGTGTCTGTCCCGTTCACGCAGATCGACGGCGTGTAGCCCGCGAAGTCTCTCTCGGCCACGCGGTATACCGTTCCGATCGGCAGGCCGAATATCGTCAGGATCTCGCCGTTATATAGGTCAAGTGTGCGTATTATCTCGCCCTCGTCATTGACGACCCAGATAAAGGGCTCGTCGCCGCTTTTAACGGCGGAATAGATCTCGCCCGGCTCAAGGTTCTGAAGGAGAATAGTTATCGAGAATGCCTCGCCTCTGTCACGCCCGTCGACAATCTTTGTAACGCTGAGGTCGACCGTCTTCTCAAGCCTGTTCGTAAAGGTGACCGTCACTCTCTCGTGTTCATCCGCCATCTCCCATTCAGTAGAGTTTTCAATTCCGATAACCGGGGCGAGCGATGCGCTCTGAACGATTTCCGTGCCGCCCGACTCATCGGTGACCGCCCAGCTTGAGTAGTAGTCGCCGGCCGGCTCTGAGAACCTGTACTGTGCGCCGACGGGGATTCTTTCAAAAGTGACGCTCTCTCCGTCCTCCAACGAAACGATAATACCCATACAGTTTCCATTCTCATCTGAGGTGAACGAATATGTCTCCGTCCCCACAGTGTAGCTGTATGGGATATTCACGCCAATGCCGCGGAAGTCGGCTCTCAGCTCATAGGTACCGGAATTCTCGAAATGCCCTACCACGAGCTTTCGGAGCGTTATATCCACCGGATCGACGCGGGGCGCAGTATATGTGTTGACGCAGGAAACTGTCGCAGTTGCGTTTGCGGTTATCCTGCCCGAGGGCGACGCGGGGCTGAAGGCGGCCGTATACCCTTCCGCAGTCTCCTCGGAAACGGAGTAGGTAAAGCCCGCGGGAAGTCCCGTTATCAGCATACTGTCTCCGTCCGACAGATAGAAGGAGCCCGTCCCGTCCCGGAAGCTCACTCCTCCGTATACGCCGTTTACCGGGCGACCGGCGCTGTTATTAAGAGTTACGGTAAATCTAAATCTTTGGACGTTGTTTCCGCCGACAATGCTCTTCATAATATACAGGCTCCCCGTCGGAAGTCCGTTCGTAACAGTAGCCGTAGTAACGCTTCCCGGAAGAATGATGTAGCCCGGGGTCATCTCCTCGGAGACGTATCTGTATCCGTAAGCCGAATAGTAGAGCCCGTCGTCCTCAAAAACGACGTAGTCCTCATAGGGATCTACCACCATGAAATGGTAAGTCCAGGTATCGTCCGAGTTCTTTTCCCAGTAGCCGGAGGTCGGGTTGCCCGAAGCGTCGGTCTTCGCCGTGCTGTTTAAGGACTTTATCTCGTCGTCCGGGCCGAGACCGGCCCCGTCGGCATAGATGAGCGTCTGCTCGGGATAGTTTATGCTCGCCTGATACTCCTCGGAAACGACATAAGTTATCTTCGCGTAACCGTTTCCGTCCGAGGTGGGCTTCGCCGGCGCCGAGGAGCGCTCGTAGCCTGCCAGTATCACGGGATCGGTAAACACGAAGCCCTGATACTCCGAGTCGCTCCGGTGGGTTATATTGCCGGATGTAGAGCTCTGATTGACTGCAAAGCAGCCCTCATAGCCGGAAACGTAGGACGTTCCGCCCGTTCCGCAGGCCCCGTAATGCCTGTTCGTCTGATATCTTGAGTCTCCGTAGTTCGTGCTGCCGGCTATGCCTCCGTACCAGCCGCCGCCCGCTCCGCCGATGCTGTGGATGCTGCTGTATACCGTATTGCTGACAGAGCCGCCGATTCCAAAGCTTCCGTAGGCAAGCCATTTTCCGACAGGCGATGAGTCCGCTGACGTCGTATACACGCCTTTGGCGGAAATCGACGCCTTATAGGTCTGGGCAAAGCCGGAGACCTGGGTGAGCGGCATCTCCTCCTTCTGCCCGTCCAAAGCGGCGCTGATCGGAAGAAGGCGTTCGCCGTCCTCTTTTCGCAGAGCGACTCCGCCGCCGCCTCCGCCCGCGACCATTATGCGGGACTTGAGCGACGGGAAGGAATTCCATGTGCCGTCTACAAGCCGGAAATCGGTAGCTCCTCCGCCGGCTCCGCTGCCCTCGTCTCCGTCATAGCTGTTTGCTCCGTTGCCGCCGCCGTTCCATCCGCCGCGAGAGTAGGCGTTGCGCTGCCTGAAGCCAGCCTGTCCCGCTCCGCCGACGTAGACGTAGATCATCTGACCGGCCTCAAGGTGGATCGTTCCGCTCGTGTAAGCTCCCTTGCCTCCCTTTCTGGCCCATATCATATACACGGTGGCGTCTCCGCCGTCTGCGCCCCACGCCTGCATGAAATAGTCTCCGGTTATCGGGGCGGTAAACGTCTGCGTGTAGCCGGTATACGGGTAAACCCACGATCTTGACGGTATCCACTTAGCGTAAACCGTTATCGTAGCCTTTTCATCATAGTCCTTCAGCGAGAATTCGTGGAGCTCGTCATCGTCCTTGAGGCGGTATACCCAGCCCGCAAATTCGTAGTTCGTCCTCTTCGGTATGGGCACGGCGTTGTGCTGTGCTGCGGTCGGAAGCTCGTCATATCGGTAGCGAATAGCGTATTTTGAGCCGCCGGTCTCAAAGTAACCTCCGAAGGCGTCAAAGGTGACCGTATAGTATTTTGAGAAGAAGGCGGCCTCTGTCATCAGCGTAAGCTGAGGATAGGGGCGGTTTGCCGCGGCATTGCCCGTGAGCCCGTCCTTCCATTTCTTCGTTATTACTATCTGACCCTCGGCGAGAGGCGAGTTCAGGAACACGTATTTGTCCTCGTCGTTTTTGCCGAGCTCGGCGCCGAGCGTTCCGTCGTCTCTTCGCTCGCAGATCTTGAAGCTCCCGTCCTCGTAAACGAAAACGTTATAAGTCTTCGTATCGCCCTGATAGTTTATCTGTCCGCCCTTTTCGGCAAGGCCGGCGTCTGTGATCTTTATTCCCGAGGGCGCCGCAGTCTCACGCAGCTCGTATACTCCCTCCTCGATATCGGTAAACTCAACAACGCCGTTTTCGTCGGATACTGCCGATCTCTCCACCGCGTTTCCATCGGCTGATGTGCCGCGCAGGCTGAACGCAGCCCCGGGCAGATAACGCAGCCCCTCGCCGACGCGCTCCGCCTTATAGAAGCTGAAGGCAGAATACTTTTCGCGGTTCATTATGAGTATATCGCCGAGCTCGCTTACGCTGACCCATTCGCTCGAATCGATCGGCTCGCCCGTCGTCTTGCTGCGCTCATAGACCTTGACCCTGCGGTCACCGCCGACCTCAACAATTATCTCAACGTCGGCAGGAAGAAGCCTGTAGCCGTCGGTTGTCTGAGTCTCTGTGAGTCTGTATTCGCCCCACTCTACGTCCGAAAAGAAAACCTCGCCGTCGTCGCTCGATACCGCCGTCTTATAGATCATGTTATCGTAATGCGAGCGGCCCTCAAGGCTGAACTCAACGCCTCCGATCGGTCTTCCGTCCCGCTTTCCTACCTTGTAGAGGCTGAAATCTGCGTACATTCGCGGCTCGTTCTCTATCCTGATCACCGTGCCCTCTTCAAGAGAGGCGGAGTACATATAGCTCTCGGGCGCGACTGATCCGTCCTTCAAAAGCGGCTTTCCGGTCTCGGCGTCGGTCTCTATCTCCCCGTCCGTCGTTTTGAAAACGTCGAGGTTCGCGGCCCACAGCCTGCCGTAGCCGTCGATAAACACCTGATACGGCAGCTTTCGAAGCACCCAGTCTCTCGTTGAGGCGACCTCTTCAATATAATAGCTTCCGCGCTCGATATCGGAAAAGACCGCGCTTCCGTCGTATGCCGTCGTCTCATACAGCTCGATCTGTCTTCCGGTATAGTAAGAAGCGCCGGTAAGCTTGAATTTGATATCAGGTATCGTGAGCTCGGGGTCATCCTGGCTTATTTTTATCATCGGCACGTCCGCGGTAATACGGAAGAAAACGGGGACGTCCGGCGTAACCGTTACCTGCGGGATAAACTCGATTGTTCCGTCCTCACCGCTCAGCCCGAGGCGCATTATAAAGGCCAGATTATTGAAGGTCGCAGGATACGGGTTTCCCCTCTCCGCAACGTATTCCGGGGCCTTCATATAAAGGTATGCCGTAAGAGTTTTGTTCGGTTCCGAGAGCGTGCCCTTCATCTCGAAGCTGTCGCCGCAGTAGATTGCGACCGACTTAACGTCCTCAAGAGTATGGCTGCCGAGAAACTCGCTCATCTCGGAAAAGCCCTTTTCGGCAAGGAAATCCGAAGCTGCCTGACCGTCGGCGTAGTTTGTAAGCCTGACGGAATGATCAGCAAAGTACACCGTCGGGTTCGCGCCCACGCTTTTCAGCTGAGTAACGTCCACCGCATACTCCGGGTGCTCGGGATCTGCGCTGTAAAGCACGCCCTGCCACTGCCTTCCGGCGGCGTTTGCATCCTCAAGGTTATCTATAAACAGAAGGTTCTTGGCCCTGAGCACGGTATCCGGGGCGTATGTCAGCTTGTAGACGTACACTCCGTTCTGGTCGATGAAGGCGCTGCTCTTGAACTGCGTATCCGTGAACGCCCTGACGCTCTTCGAAGTGCCGACCGAAGTCGCCATAAGGGCGGCTATGCTTGTTCGCGCGTCGGCGTAAAGAAAGCGCTTCTGCCCGGCAGATTCGGGATCGAGAGACGCCATCCAGCCTCTCTCCTCATCTGATCCGGAAAGTCCGGATGCGTCGTCCGCGCTTCCTCCGGTTATGCTTCCGTTACCCGTCTCATAAGCTACGGGGTTATAAACCGCGTTCCCGTACTCCCTGACGGAAGCCCAAGAGTGTATCGTCTCATAACTCAAAGTATAGTGGATGCCGGGGTCCTTGATAACGACCTTAAGCATCGTTCTTCCCGAACCGCGCCAGTTCGGAGTGAGCTCGTATGTGAAGGCGTAATCCGCGCCGTTCGACCTCACTCTGAGCGTATTCGTATCGAGAACGGAGCCCTTGGGCAAGAGGTCGTAGAAAACGCCTCCGTCCTGCATTACGGGCTCGGTAAATATATCCGTACCCTCGCTCGCGGTTATCGTCTCGGTCATTCTGACCTGCCAGGAGACTACGAATCTCGCCATCTTCCTGTCGTTGCCGGTCGCCGTCACCCGCTTTGCAATGGAAGACTGAGTCTCCGACATGCGGGCATAGTCATAGTCGCGGCGGTAGGCGTCCTGAATATGGAAATAGCGGTAATACTGCCTCGTATCCCCGTCCTCAAGATCGAGAGTCCAGGGGAAAGCTCTGTAATCCTCGCCGGAATAGCTCACGCCGGTCACGCTGCCGTCAGATGAAAAGCTTACGTTCTTCGTCTGCCCCTCCCAGGTGGAATAGAGGTCAGCCCAGGTAGCGTTGTAAAGGCAGAGTACGCCAGCCTCGTCGGCGATCGAAAGCACCTTTTCCGAATCAAAGAGCTCGTATTCCGGAACAGTGCCGACGCTGACCTCGGCGTGCCTCGATTTCATCACAGTGCGGTAATAAAGGATATCCTTCGAGTGATCCTCGCTTTCAAGGAAGGTAAGCCTTAGCCCGCTCAATGCCGCGTATTCGGAGTTTACCCACGTCTCGCCGCCTTCGTGCCAATCCTTTTTCAAAAGGCGCACCCATTCGCCCTCGGCGGTCTGACCGTAGATAAACAGAACGTCGCCTATTCCGCCGCCGGCGTCGTTTTCGTCGATAACCGCGTCGTATCCGCCCGATGCGCTCCCGAATCTCTGCGCCGACTGATTGAGCTTCTCATTTCTTACGGAGATATTGAACTGCAGGGACTTGATGCGGTAGTCTCCCTTTCCTATGCTCACGACGTCGCTCGCCGAATGCCCGAGCTTCACGTCGTAATCCCACTGATCGTAAATAACGTACTCGCGGAAGTATCCGTAATCCTTATCCGGATCGCCCGCGTAATTCCAGTCCTTCGTCAGAAGAGGTCATATCGGGAGTATATGCCTCCCACGAAGCTGAGGGGAGCGAATACTCCGCCTATTCCCGCCCCGCTTCTCGCCGCGCCGTCTCCGCGCTTCCAGGCGTTGAAATGCCCATCCGGATCATAAAATCTCGGCTTTTCATAAGAATAAGAGCCGCGTCCGGAGGCTGTGGTGACCGGGTCGACCTCATCAAAGGGCTTCAGAGACGAGATTGCGCTGTTTGTAACGCTCCATTTCTCGACCTCCGCGCCCGAAATATCAGTATATGCGCTCTTGTCCACGCGGGTAAGCGCGTAGTCCCATCTTGATGTGCTTCTCTGATTCTCAACGGTGAAGGAGCTGTTTTCATCAGCCGGTGTGAACCTGCGTTCCCCGCCCCAGTGGAAACCGACAAGGGTGAGTCCGTCGGTTATCGGAATGTCCCTGATCGTTAAAGAATAGGGCTGGGTTATTCTCATATTGGTGGAGATCGCCCACACTATGTATCTGCCGGAGTCGGGATCGGTTATCCCGAAATCCGCCGGGTCGCCCCACGAGCTCTGCCAGCCGTCGTATACTCCCTGCGCCGTTTTGCTGACGCTCGTAACGACGGCGTTAGTGTTTATGTAAACCGGAATGTGCTCTGAATCCTTATCCTCCTTGTTCGGCAGCGAAAGAACCGCGTGGAAATCATCCGAGCGGCCGGCAGCCGGGTCTTCGGGATCGTAGTCCCTGTAGTCGAGGGTGGTTTTCGAGGTATAGTAAGCGAGCTCAATAAAGCCGCTTCTCGTTCCGTTCTCTATTTCGCGGAAGTTATAGAGTATCAGATTTCCGGTCGGCGTGCCCTGATCGTCCGTCTCACGTCGCCAGGCGAAGTAAACGCCCTCAGCGTATTCCGAGTCCGAATCCGCCTCCTCCTTAGTGGGAACGGAGAGCTCGAAATCGTCCGCTAAAGCTCCCAGGCGGTCTCTCAGTATATGCTCCGGTATCGTCATCCGGATCGCGTCCGGCTCCTGATCGGTATACACAATGAGCCTGTAGTTTATGCGAAAAACGAAACGATGACCCGACGCGGGATTATCCGCAGTCCAAACGAGCCTGTCGCCCACCTTAGAAGCCCCGCTGACGAACTCCACGAAGAAGGGCGGGGTGGAATTGTAGCCCGAGGGATCAAGCTCTACTCCCTTCAGGCGGACAAAAACGTAGGTTCCGTTCCCGTCGAGCGTAAAGGGGAGCGTGTCGACGTCCGTCATTCTGCTTGCGGAAACGCATGCGGCCTCGCGCTCGCTGTAAAGGCGGACCACCTTGTACCTCGCTGTGTCCTGACCTATAAGCGACTCCGACTTGAGATATGCCTGAACGGGATCCGAGCCCGTAAGCCCGCTCACCTCGATATTGATAAGCGGCTCATACAGGTTTCCGTTCAGCGCGGCGATTATCGCCTGGTTTTCAAGGATATCCGAATGGGCAAGCGTAATGCCTATGCTTTCGTCCTCCGTCCAAACGGAAAAGCCGTTAAGCTCAGCGTCACCGCCGTCCCCGTTCTCCTCAGGCTCGGCAGCCGTTTCCGTGAGCTCGGCCTCAGGCGCGCTTTCGCCCGGGGCCTCCCCTTCGGCGAAGGCCTCTAAAGGCAATATTGAAAGAGCCATTATAACGCATAACAGTAACGAAACTATTCTCTTCATTCTTTTTCACCCTTGAAATATATGATAGGCTTTTGAAAAGCATACTATAATCAATTATCTAATGTTTAATTATATCTCAAGCGCTTGATTTTATCAAGACGCGCGGGCAAAAAAAACAGGCAGAATCTTGCGATTCTGCCTGAATAATAAGTTACGAAAAGAAGCTCCACGCCGAAAGGAGCAGGCCGGGGATCACTACTATGGCGAAGAAGGCCCAGCTCACGAGGGTGAAGGTCTTTATAAACTTCCTGCCGTTTCCGGGATACTCGCGGACGTAGATACGGTAGTTTATGACCGAGGCGAGGGAGCCGATTAGCGAGCAGAGCCCTGCCGTATCCGCCCCGTAGATGAGCCCTGCGAAGTTTTGGGTAAAGGGATAGAGCACGATGGTCGCGGGCACGTTCGATATTATCTGGCTGAGCCCTATCGCCCACCAGTATTCCCTTCCGGCGACGCTCTCCTTGAGGAAGGCGGCGACGGCGGGGTTGTTGGCTATCGACGAGGAGAAGAGGAAGAAGCAGAGGAAGGTGAAAAGAAGGACGTAGTCCACCCTGAGAAACAGCTTTATATCCGCTATCGCCGCGCCGATGAGGACGACCGCCAAAGCGTAGGGCCAGAGCGAGGTGCGCGTCACGATGACCGTGAGCACGACGGCAAAGAGGGCGAGATATGCTCCTCTTCGAGGCGTTAGCCTCCAGCTCTCCCCCTCTTTGCCGCTCCCCGCCTCATGGATTGTGCTCTCGCGCGGGTCCTTTCTGTACAGGAAGAAGATGAATACGACGAGGAGAACGGCGCTCATAAGGCAGAGCGGCGACATATGGAGCATAAACCTCCTGAGGCTCACCTCCGCCTTGCCGTATAAAAACAGGTTCTGCGGGCTTCCGAAGGGCATAAGCAGCGAACCGCGTATCGCGGCTATGTTCTCCATAGAAATGACGGGCAGGATATACTTCTCTTTGCCGGCGGAGCGGAACAGGGTTATCGTCAGCGGCACGAAGATGAGAAGGGAGACGTCGTTCGTCACGAACATAGAGGAGAAGAAGACGCCGAACACCAAAAAGAGCGTCAGCGAGGTCATTCGCCCGAGCTTCGAGCCGAGCCTAACGACGGGGTATAGCACATTCTCCTTCTTGAAGCCCTCGAGCACCGTCAGCATCATCAGAAGGGTGCCGAGAGTGCGCCAGTCTATGCCGCCGATTAGCTCGAGCGTGGGCGGCGTTATTATGAAGCCTATGACCGCCGCGAGCAGAGACAGGGCGAGCATCGGCTCTTTTTTGAGAAACGATATGACTTTTTTCATTTTTTCTCCCTTGCGAGCACACAGACTCCGAACGGGTCGAGAACGCCGGAGAAGACCTTCCCGCCTATCAGTTCCGGCGCTCCGTACGCCTCGGGTATCGGTGCGGGTACGCCGCGCAGGTTGAAGATGGCCTCGCAGTCCGCTCCGCGCATTATGAGAAGCCCGCGCCCGTCGTCGGCGAAAAGCTCTGCCGAGCGGTCGAGAAGGTCCGGGCAGGCCTTGCGGACGCTGATAAGCTTTCTGTACCAAACGTACATCTCCTTATCCTGACGCTTCTCGTCCCAGAGCATACCGCGGCGGCAGTCCGGATCGCGCCCGCCGTCAAGCCCGTATTCGCCGCCGTAATAGATGAACGGGCAGCCGGGGCTCAGCATCTGAATGGCGATCTCAAGCCTTGCGCGTCTCTTATCGCCGCCGCAGATATTGAGAAGGCGCGGAGTGTCGTGGCTGTCCAAAAGGTTCCAAAGGAGCGGCCATACCTTCGGGTGGAGCCTGCCCTTCAGCCGGTTTAAATCGTCGGCTATGCGTGAAGGTCTCCCTTCGCCCGAGGCGGCGTGCACCGCGCGGTAAAACGGGTAGTTCATAACGCTGTCCCACTCGTCGCCGCGGAGAAAATCGGGTGCGTAGTGCCATACCTCGCCGACCAAAAGCGCCTCGGGGAACTCTGCCCTCACCGCCCTTCTGAGATCCTTCCAGAATCTGTGTCCTATCTCGTCGGCAACGTCTAAACGCCATCCGTCGATATGCGCTCTGCGAAGCCAGTAGAGGGCGACGTCGATGAAGTATTTAGCAGTATCCGGATTGCTCTGGTTGAGCTTTGGCATACCGCCGTAATATCCGAAGGTGAGGAAGTTGGGCCTCACGCCGAAGCCTAAGCGGAGAGGGAAGCTCTCAACATAGTACCAGTCTAAGTATTCAGACTTCTCGCCGTTCTTTTTAACGTCCTCGAATGCGAAGAACTCGGTTGAGGTATAGTTGAACACCCCGTCGAGGATAACGCGAAGGCCGAGAGAATGCGCCCGCTCCACGAGGCTTATAAGGTCCTGCTCCGTTCCGAACGATGGGTCTATCCGGTAGTAGTCGACCGTGTCGTACTTATGCGTCGTGCGCGCCTCGAATATGGGCGTTAAATAGAGTATATCGGCGCCGAGCTCCTTTATATGTCCGAGCTTCTCGCAAAGCCCAGGCAGGTCGCCGCCTATCTCGTCCTTCGCCGTTATCGGCGCCTTGTACCACTTCTTATCCGAAACGGGCTTCGAGGCGGCGAAGCGGGACGGGAACACCTGGTAGACTATCGCGTTCTCCGCCCACTCCGGGGTGATAAACTCGTCCTCCTCGCGCAAAGCCTGAGGAAGATCGTACATCCCGTCTATATCGTGCGGCTCGCAGTCGATAAATCTGTCGCAGGAGAGGTAAACGGTTCTTCCCTCTCTGTCTCTGAGCTCGAAGAAGTAGCGAAGGCAGATAACGGAAAAGTCTATCTCCGTCTCCCAGTATTCGCATACTCCGTCGACGGCGGAAATGTGCATTGGGGTTGCTCTGCGGGTATCCATATACTTTGTCGGTATGTATTTATCCTGCCAGTGAAGGATTACGCTCTCAAGGTCGCCCCTCCCGCTCCTTATGCGTATGAGAAAGCGCCCCGGCGAAAGGCAGAGCGCGTCGCGCCCCGTCGCCTCGAACGCGGCCAAAGTACTATTCATGCGCTTGATGAGCGGCAGCATCTCCACGCAATCCGGGAAGCGCTCGGGATGGCGCGTCACCCAGATGTACTTTGCCGTGGCGCCACGCCTGTCGAGCTTCATGCAGATAGGGGCGAGCGCCTGCATCCGGACGTTGAGCAGCAGTTCGGGATCGTCCTTTACCGCCGCCTCGGCCTGGTCGAACAG
>ONTN01000062.1 GCA_900320765.1 uncultured Eubacteriales bacterium | reverse complement strand
TTAATAAAATAATTTTCAGGGAGGCTAAAAAATGGAAGATTACTTATCGAAACTGTTGTTTTCCGTAACTGAATACGGCGTGAAGCTCGTTATCGCCGTCGTGGTCTTCTTCGTGGGCAGGTTCCTTATAAACAAGCTCACAAAGCGGATCGAAGCGGGAAAGGCCATTCAGAAGATTGACGGAACTGCCCGCACCGCTATGGTCAGCTTTTTCCGCATTGCCCTTTTCGTAGTCCTTCTCGTTATCGTCGTCAGCATTATGGGCATCCCGATGGCCAGCATAATCGCCATTCTTGCCTCTGCCGGAGTTACTATCGGCCTCGCTCTCCAGGGCGCTCTCTCCAACCTTGCCGGCGGCATTATGATCCTCGTGTTCAAGCCCTTCAAGGTCGATGACTACGTTGAGGCGAACGGAGTTCAGGGCGTCGTCACCGATATCACCCTCTTCTACACGAAGATGCTCACCCTTGACAATAAGCGCATCACCGTTCCGAACGGAACTCTTATGAACGCGAACGTCATCGACTATACCGCCGAGGATATCCGCCGCGTCGACCTCACCTTCCTCACCGCGAAGAGCGAGGCGCCGGAGAAGGTCCAGAACATTATGCTTCAGGCTATGGCCTCTATCGAAAAGGTGCTCTCCGACCCCGCCCCCTTTGCAAGGGTATCCGGCGGCACCGCGGAGTCTATGGAGTTCACCGCCAGAGGCTGGTGCAAGACCGCGGATTATTGGGACGTTTACTTTGATATGACCCAGAAGATAGTCGAGGCACTCGGCGCGGCTGGCATCGAGGCCCCCGTCGTCAGAGTCGCGGAGATAAAGAAGTAAGAAGCTAAGATAAAGGCTTGATTCAAAAGATGGCGCAGCCCTTGCGACTGCGCCGTTTTTTCATTATTTGCCGGAACATTGAGGGAAAATGCTATGAGCTATCTTGAAGACTACTATAACAGCTATGATGAGGAGGGACGCCTTCTCTCCCGTCACGGGCAGGTCGAGTACCTCACTACGATGAAATACATTCGTGAGTGCCTTGCCGGGATTACTGATCCGAAGCTTTTGGAGGTCGGAGCGGGAACGGGGCGCTACAGCGTTACTCTTGCAAAAGAGGGCGTAAACGTGACGGCTGTGGAGCTCATTCCCCACAACCTTGAGCTGCTTAAATCCAAGCTTGACGGCTCAGAGCCGATTACAGCAATTCAGGGGAATGCGCTGGACTTAGCTGCTCTGCCGGATTCTTCCTTTTCCCTGACGATGCTGCTCGGGCCGATGTATCACTTGTACACGCGGGAGGATAAGCTGCGGGCGCTATCCGAGGCAGTTCGGGTGACGAAGCCCGGCGGATATATATTGGTCGCTTACTGTATGAATGAGCCGACGGTAGTGCAGTTCGTATTCGGGCAAAGCCACCTGCGCGAGGTAACGGAGCTCAATATGCTTACAAACGACTGGCATTGCATCAGCAAGCCGAAGGACCTGTTTGAGCTCGTGCGAACGGAGGATATTGCGTCTCTGGACGCGGAGCTTCCGGTAGAGAGAGTGAAACTCGTTGCCACCGACGGAGCGACAAATTATATGCGGCAGTATATAGATTCGACCGACGATGAGACGTTTGAAAAATGGCTCGATTTCCACTTTACGATTTGTGAGCGTCAGGACCTTATCGGGGCCTCGCATCATACGTTGGATATCCTCAAGAAGAAATGACAAATAAGCCGGCGCATTAAAAGCGCCGGCATTTTGTTATCTTTGTATATTGATATTTGGCAGTAAATATGCTAAAATCTTCTATCAGTGAATACTATATCTTGATTACGCTTTATTTGGAGTGATTATCAAATGGGCAAGTATTTCGGAACTGACGGCTTCAGGGGCGAGGCAAACGTCGCCCTGACCGTTGAGCACGCGTTTAAAATCGGCCGTTTTTTGGGCTGGTATTTCGGCAGAGATCACAAGGCGACCGTAGTTATCGGAAAGGATACGAGGCGCTCGAGCTATATGTTCGAGGCGGCGCTTACTGCTGGTCTCACCGCTTCGGGAGCTGACGCTTATCTTCTCCACGTCACCACGACGCCGAGCGTGTCCTACGTTACGAGGACGGAGGACTTCGACTGCGGCATAATGATCTCCGCGAGCCACAACAAGTATTATGATAACGGGATCAAGCTGTTAAACGGGGCCGGCGAGAAGATGGAGGAAAGCCTGCTCGCGAAGATCGAAGCCTACCTTGACGGCAGCTTCGGCGACCTGCCTTACGCTACCCGCGATAAGATCGGCTGCACCGTCGACTACGTCGCCGGACGCAACAGATATATGGGCTATCTTATAAGCCTCGCCACTCACTCCTACAAGGGCAAGCGCATCGGCCTTGACTGCGCCAACGGCTCGACCTGGATGCTCGCGAAAAGTGTTTTCGACGCCCTCGGAGCCGATACCTACGTTATCGGCAATACTCCGAACGGGCTCAATATCAACGATAACTGCGGCTCAACGCATATCGAGCGGCTGCAGAAATTCGTCGTCGGCAACGACCTCGACGTCGGCTTTGCCTTTGACGGAGACGCCGACCGCTGCCTTGCCGTGGATGAGAAGGGCAACGTAATTAACGGAGACCTTATCCTCTACATATACGGCCGCTATAAGAAGGAAAAGGGAACGCTGAACGGCAGCAAGATAGTGACCACCGTAATGTCGAACATCGGCCTTTACAAGGCGCTCGACGAGATAGGCATCGAATACGAAAAGACAGCCGTAGGCGATAAATACGTCTGGGAGAATATGAGGGAGAACGGCCACCTTATCGGAGGCGAGCAGTCCGGCCACATCATATTCGCCAAATACGCCACTACGGGCGACGGACTTCTAACCGCGATAAAGCTGATGCAGGTAATGCTATCAAAGAAGATGCCGCTCTCGAAGCTTGCCGAGCCCGTAACTATCTATCCGCAGGTGCTTAAAAACGTCCGCGTCGACGATAAAGAGGGCACTCTGTACGACGATGAGGTACGCAAGTCGGTTAAGACCGTTGAGGAGAAGCTCGGAGAAAACGGTCGCGTTCTCCTCCGCGCGAGCGGAACGGAGCCCGTCCTGCGCGTTATGGCTGAAGCCCCGACCCACGAGGAATGCGAGGCCGCGGTGGACGAGATAATCGCAGCGATGGGAAGAAAGGGGCATCTTATCAATGTATAAGACCACGGAGCTCCTTGATCTGGAGAGAACGCTCGCAAAGCCGCTTTTCGAGGGGAAAACCTATCCCTGGGAGGTATTGAGCGAGATAAAGGACTTCATTATAAGCCTCGGTGAGTCGCTTTCTGAGGACGAGTATGAAAAGAGGGGAGAGGACGTCTGGATCGCGAAGGACGCCAAGGTTTTCCCGTCAGCGTATATCGCGGGTCCCGCTATCATCGGTCACGGCACCGAGGTGAGGCACTGCGCCTTTATCCGCGGGAGCGCCCTCATCGGCGATAACTGCGTTATCGGAAACTCGGTCGAGGTGAAGAACGCGGTTATCTTTGATAACGTCCAGGTCCCGCATTATAACTACGTCGGCGATTCCGTCCTCGGCTACCGCAGCCATATGGGTGCGGGCTCCGTAACCTCGAACGTGAAGAGCGATAAAAGCTTTGTCGTCGTTAAAAACGGCGATGAGCTTATCGAGACCGGGCGCAAAAAGTTCGGCGCGATATTGGGCGATTATGCCGAGATCGGCTGCAACAGCGTATTAAACCCCGGCACGGTAATAGGCCGCCGCAGCAGCGTGTATCCAACAAGCTGCGTCAGGGGCGTCGTCCCTGAGGACAGCATCTACAAGAACGACGGCGGCAAGATAGTAAAGAGAAAATAATTTTTTTGGAGGAATAGATATGAGCGATAACAAAAGACCGGAGACCATGGAAAGAATAACCACCCCCGAGCTGGCAAACGCCTTTATTGATGAGGAGATCGCAAAGCTCAGGGCTCAGATAGGCGAGGGCAAGGTGCTTTTGGCGCTTTCCGGCGGAGTCGATTCCTCCGTTGTTGCCGCGATGCTGATTAAGGCAGTCGGCAAGCAGCTTACCTGCATCCACGTTAACCACGGCCTTATGCGCAAGGGCGAGAGCGAGGAGGTCATCCGCGTGTTTGGCGAGGAGCTCGGCGCAAATCTTATATACGTTGACGCCACCGACCGCTTCCTCGATAAGCTCGCCGGAGTCTCCGATCCCGAGACTAAGCGCAAGATAATCGGCGGCGAGTTCATCCGCGTGTTCGAGGAGGAATCGAAGAAGCTTTCCGGCATCGCCTTCCTCGGCCAGGGCACCATCTATCCCGACATCCTTGAGTCGGACGGCATAAAGGCGCACCACAACGTCGGCGGCCTTCCCGAGGACGTGGAGTTCGAGCTCGTCGAGCCGCTTAAGTTCCTCTTCAAGGATGAGGTTCGCGTAGTCGGCAAGGCTCTCGGCCTGCCAGACACGATGGTTTACCGCCAGCCCTTCCCTGGCCCCGGCCTCGGCGTAAGATGCCCCGGCGCGATAACCCGCGACAGGCTGAACGCCCTCCGCGAGGCTGACGCCATCCTCCGCGAGGAGTTCGAGAAGGCGGGCCTTATGGGTAAGGTATGGCAGTATTTCACCGTTGTTCCCGATTTCAAGTCCACCGGCATAAAGAGCGGCAAGCGCAGCTTCGAGTGGCCCTGCATTATCCGTGCCGTGAATACGAAGGACGCGATGACAGCTACGATCGAGCGCGTAGACTGGGACGTCCTCGAGCGCATAACCGACAGGATAACCCACGAGGTAGACGGCATAAACCGCGTACTCTACGACCTCACCCCGAAGCCCACCGGCACGATCGAATACGAATAATAAACAAATAAGATAAAAGCCCTTAGCTGTGTACAGCGCAGCTAAGGGCTTTCTTTTGGTATGTTTTATGTAATTCAGAATCTATCATTTACTCTTTCCAAAATGCCGATATGACAATACACCTATTGGAATGAAGTAGGCGCACCAAAACATAAGTGCAATCGTGCCGCCGTTGCCGCCTGCGCCGTTTGCCATACTTGTGAAAACACCTGTCATAGGCATTATAAAGCAGCTGATGAAAAAGAAACCGTGTATTATCATAAGATATTTCAACCATTTATCAGATTTACTATCCGCTTTAATTGAAAGCCCGATAAAAAAGGTTGAAAGAGCCATCATTCCATATCCGAGCAGATCATAATTAAAAAGCAGACCGCCTCTTTGGTAATCCAATATCTTAACTGCTTGCTCACTTATATCTTCCTGCCTCACTGTCGTTGCCTGTGCAAAATATACCAAGAAGACTAGCACTGCATATATTGCAGAAAAAATCATTCCTATATTTGCGGATACCCGCTGTTCCTCAGCACTTTCATGGTGAAATCCGGCTGCCATAATGATATAACCCATCGGTAATAGCATACATACGAGGTATGAACCAAATGGAAAATCTACTATCAAAAATATTGCAAAAAGAAAAACTGTTAATGTTACTATCGCTGCACCTATCTTTGGAATAAACCTGTTCATTTCATCCTCCTACATATCTTATTCTTTCTTCTTGTTCAATCCCTCAACCAGTGCGTCGCTGCGCTTTTGCGGCTGGCTGGTTCATTTATCTTAAATCATTACAAAAACAATGTCAATGTGCCGCAAAAAAACCTGCCGCGTTTAAGGATGCTTTAAGGCACGGGGCGCATAATACGGGCAAAGAAAAAACCGAAAGGTCAGAAGGGAATGATAAACGCTATGAAAAAGAATAATTGGGCAATCTGCTTTTCGGCGGCGCTGGTACTGTTTTCGGCTTACGCCGCCCTTGATACCTTCGTTCTGAGCGAGAGCTACAACTCGAACGCCGTCGAGATGAATACCTCGATGTTTACCGATTCGGTAGAGAGCGTTAACGCCGAAGAGGCGGAGAATGAGAGCGAAAGCGAGGCTCAGGCGGAAACTGAAAGTACTACGCCTGCAACGAAAAAAAGCCGCTCAAAATCGAGCGGCACACAAGGCGGCTCGAGCACGACTGCAAGATCGACTGAGACGAGCTATCAGGACGAAAACGTATCTATCACGCTGACTGAATACTATCAGTACAACACGAAAATCTACGTTGCCGACGTTACGCTGTCTTCCGCTGAGTACCTGAAAACCGCGTTTGCGAACGATACCTACGGCAAGAATGTGACCGAGAAGACCTCCTCCATCGCAAGTGTGCACGACGCAATACTCGCGATAAACGGAGACTGCTACGGGGTGCAGGAGAGAGGCTACGTTATCCGAAACGGGATCGTGTACCGCGATACCGCAAAGGGGGCGGACGTCCTTTGCATCTACGCGGACGGAACGATGGAGGTTGTGAGCGACAGGGACTATACCGCTGACGAGCTTATAAATATGGGGGTATGGCAGGCGTTCAGCTTCGGCCCGGGACTCGTTGAGGACGGCTCGATCACCGTCGGCGTAAACGACGAGGTCGGCAGGGCTATGGCGAGCAACCCGAGGACAGCCGTCGGAATGATAAGTGAAAACCACTTCATTTTTGTGGTTTCAGATGGCAGAACGTCCGAGAGCGAGGGGCTGAGCATCTATGAGCTCGCGGAGTTTATGCAGAGCCTCGGCGTCGAGACGGCGTATAACCTCGACGGAGGCGGCTCATCGACTATGTACTTTAACGGAAGCGTTATAAACAATCCCACAACAGGCGGGAGCATCAGAGAGAGAGGAGTGAGCGACATTGTTTACATCGGATAAGCTTTTAAAAAGGCACCTTCTGTATAACCTCACGGGAGCCGCTTTTTTAGCAGTCTTCGGCGCGGTATATGAAGCCTTCAGCCACGGGGTCTATTCGTATTATATGATCTATGCGTTTGCGTTCCCGCTCCTTTTGGGAGCCCTTCCGTACGCTATATTGCTTTTAAAGGACAAAAATCCCGGCTGGGTTTTCCTCAACCTGTGGAACGCAGCTATCGCGGCATTCAGCGCGGGAAGCGTTTTCTCCGGGGTGCTCGAAATCTACGGAACTACAAACTCACTCGTTACGGTATACCCTATAGTCGGCTGCGCGCTGGCGCTGATAAGCCCGCTCGCGCTGGTAAAACCGATCCTATCAGCGAAAGAATAAGCAATCCCCGACCGTTTAAACGGGCGTTTAGCGGCTTGTATTTTTTCCCCGTGACAGGCATGTCGCAGAATGGTATAATATTTTTAAATCAATAATATGGAGACGTTTATTATGCTGTATCGCCTGTTTCTCTACGAGCCTGCCGACCAAGAACATATTGAATACGTTAATAGTGTGCTGAACGATCCTCGCAGTTTCGTATCTACTAAAGCGGCGGATTACATGAGCCATATTAACTCAGAAGACGTAATAGAGTCTATAAGGAGCTCGCTTGGAGGCAAGTGCAAGGCTATCGCCTTGACAAAGGTGTTTCCGCATATTCACATTATTGCATTGGCAATGGAGCTTGCCTTGTACGATGCGGAAACAGGAAGAACTATCTATATGAATTTGCTGGACGAAACTTTGATCGACCATACTAATAGAGAGCATTTTTTCACTAATCTCATTCTTAGGGAAATGAATCCGGTTTGGAAAATCAGAAGGGTATTTGACCGCCAAAAGGACGGATACAAAACTTCGTGCTGCGTTGTCACCCTTAAGAAGTCTCCGGAAAAAGCATTCGTAGACAGGGTCCGGGACTTTTGCGATTGTCTGAAAAGAAATCTTAATAATCAAGAAGAGCTGACATACCAGGACAGGGCCTTTACAATATTGGGTGATAATTACAGTATTATGTTCGTACTCGAAGGCTATAAAAAGCATGCGAATATGATTGGCTGCTGCGAAAAAGGAAAAGCAAAAGCCGAGCTTATCGGCAGAATGAGCGTTGAAGAGGCGTATAAATGGCTCAAGGACTGCCCTTACGAGGACAGGAAAGAAGTATTTCCGCGTATGAATTTTAAAGAGATGGTCGAAGCGTTTCCAAACCCGGCGGACCGAATAGTAGGCAGCGTGCGCATAACAAAATGGCAAATGCGGCAGGCCTTCAGCGTGCATTACGGTGATATAGAAAATCGTGGATATGATATACTCTTTCACAGAGTGCCGGGTCCCCGTGACTATGACCCTGAAACGATCTCAGGCTTAAAGCTCAGGGAGGGAACAGCCACATATATCCTTCCGTTTTTTGAGGACGTTTACCCATATTTTTATAAAAGATACCATAACGTTCCAAACCATATCCCACCGGAAGCGGTCAGAGAAGCAGTTGAACGGCTTAAAAAAGCAAAGGAAATGATAGTAAAAGATACCTTCAACCCCGAGCTTGAAAAATACATAAAAAGCTTTAACGTGAAAACGCTGGAAAAAGACATAGATTCCAAAACCTGGCATGAGCTGAATGATAACATAACCGACTTTGCCTATAAACACCGATACGAGATCGCCTATCTTTACGAAATATTTATCCAATGGGCGGAAAAGCAGCTCGAATACTGTTCCGCCTACCTTGATAAGGGCCTCTTCAATATTCAGGGACCGGACGCAGGACCTTTTAGAATATTCATCGCGGATTAAAAATCTTAAAGCTTGCAAGATATATTTGCCTTCAAGAGTGAATATGAAATGGATTCGGCCGCCCATTGCTGGGCGGCCGGATTCGTTTTTGCTGTGGATGCTGATCTTATATGACTTGCGCTATCATCTTCCGTCCCAGCCGTATGCTTCGAGGTCTACTCTTCCGTCTGATACTATTACGCCCTCGCTTTCGAGCAGGGCGGCCTGCGTATCAAAGCCGCCGAAGGCGAAGGAGCGGGAGGGCTCGCCGAAACGGTTGACTACGCGGTAGCAGGGGATATTCTGCGGGTCGGGATTTACGTGAAGGGCGTAGCCCACAACCCTCGACCACCTCGGATTGCCGGCAAGCAGGGCTATCTGCCCGTAGGTTGCGACCTTGCCTCTCGGGATCTTTTTGACCGCGTTATAAATAAGCTCAAACGCGCCTGACTCTTTGATCATTTTTCAAATTCCGCGGCTACGTCCTCGAGAAGGGAGCGTATCTCAAGATGCTGCGGGCAGATGTATTCGCAGGCTCCGCACTTTATGCAGTCGGACGCCTTGCCGTTGCGGGCGGTCAGAACAGTCTCATAGTAGAAGTCCTGGTTCCAGCTTGCGTAGGTCTTCTTCTGATTATAGCAGGCGAAGAGGTCGGGGATAAGTATCTCCATCGGGCAGCCATCTACGCAGTAGCGGCAGGCCGTGCAGGGTATCATATTCTTGCCGGTGAAGATGTTGCGGACCTTCATAACGGCGGCCATCTCTTTCTCGTCGAGCGGCTTGAAATCGGCCATATAGCTTATATTGTCCATCATCTGACCGAGATCGGACATTCCCGAGAGCACCATCATAACGCCATCAAAGCCGGCGGCAAAGCGTATGGCGTAGCTCGCGGGGCTCATATCCCCGAGCTCTGAGTATATCGCCTTGCATTCCTCGGGGAGGTTTACGAGATTTCCACCCTTTACCGGCTCCATTATAATAACGGGCTTTCCGTGCCTGCGGCATACCTCGTAGCACAGGCGGGACTGGACGGAGGTGTCTTCAAAGTCTACGTAGTTAAACTGGATCTGAACTACCTCGATCTGCGGGTACTCGGTAAGTATCTCCTCAAGCACCTCTGCTCTGTCGTGGAAGGAGATGCCGAAATGCTTTATCTTGCCCTCTTCCTTGAGCTCGAGCGCGGTTTCGTAAGCGCGGCAGGCCTTGAACTTCTGGAAGATCTCCTTTGACTGAGCGTGCATAAGATAGAAGTCGAAATAATCGACGCCGCAAAGCTCGAGCTGGCTCTCAAAGAAGGGGCGGATATCCTCCTGCTTGTTAAAGTAGGGGGCGGTGAGCTTATCCGTAAGCGTGTACGCCTCGCGCGGGTAGCGGCTTGTAATGCAGCGCTTTATCGCCTTTTCGCTCTCGCCTCCGAGATACCCGTGGGCTGTGTCAAAGTAGTTAAAGCCGGCCTCAATAAAGGCGTCCGCCATTTTTATAAACTCCTCGTCCCTGACCTTGCCGCCCTCCATAGGAAGACGCATACAGCCAAAGCCGAAATTCTTTTTAACCTTTTCAAAATATTTTTCCATAGCGGGTATCTCCTTTATTAGTCTTATGTTGATTTTAATATAATTTGCAACAAATTTCAAATTGTAATTAAGATAAATGCGGCAGCATCTAATCGTCAGATTGCACAAATTTTAGAGTCAATTTTTTACTTGTAATGTCAACTAATATGCATTATAATAATTTTTGGGTTTTTATGCCCGCAATACATAGCGCGGCCGGCACTCCACTGAAATGCCTGCCGCAGCATCAAAAAAGGAGGAAAAGCGTTTCCCCCGGGCTTGGGGTGCGGCAGAGTGGAGACCTGTCGTAAAAGTAGAGGCGAAAGCCCTCTGAGCGTATTTCGTGAGGATTCAGAATACGCAAAGCCTGTAGTATGGCAACTGTACAGCTTAAGAACATCAAGAAGATCTATCCGTTCGTATCCGGCGAGCAGAAGAAGAAAAAGAAGAAGGGTGCAGACGCTCAGGAGAAGAAAGTAAACCTCCAAATCACCGACGAGGGCGTCGTAGCCGTTCAGGAGTTCAATCTTGACATCGCCGATAAGGAATTCATCGTTCTCGTCGGCCCCTCCGGCTGCGGAAAGTCCACCACCCTCCGTATGGTAGCCGGACTTGAGGAGATTTCCGACGGAGAGCTCATTATCGACGGCAAGGTCGTTAACGACATCGCCCCGAAGGATCGCGATATCGCGATGGTCTTCCAGAACTACGCGCTTTACCCCCATATGACCGTTTATGAAAATATGGCCTTCTCACTCAAGCTCAAGAAGGTTCCGAAGGACGAGATAGACAAGAAGGTCCGCGAGGCTGCCGAGATCCTCGACATCACCCAGTACCTCGACCGCAAGCCGAAGGCCCTCTCCGGCGGTCAGCGTCAGCGCGTCGCCATCGGCCGCGC
>ONTN01000049.1 GCA_900320765.1 uncultured Eubacteriales bacterium | reverse complement strand
TGTCGTCGATTATCGCTAAAAGGTCCGTATAGCTGACGTTTGCTCTTCCGCCGACGGGGTGGTAGTCCGCAAGGCCGCGCAGAATGCTCTCGGGAGCGACGCCGAGTATGCGGCCGACGGCGGCCGCCGCGAGAGCCCCGTAGGCAATGTGGCTGCCGAAGGCGGGTATCAGCGTAAAAATATTGAGGTCGGGTCCGATGATGTCGCAGGATATCCCCTTAAAGCCGAGGCTCTCAAGCTTCTCAGCGCGGTAATCGTTATCCTTGCCGAGGCCGTAGGTCACGACCCTCGTCCCGGTGTCAAGATTTTTAAGGTTCTCGTCGTCCCCGTTCAGCACGGCGACGGCGTCCGCCTCGGTAAACTCGAATACCTCGCTCTTTGCCTTGAGAACTCCCTTGAGGTCGCCTAACTTTTCAAGATGGCAGTAGCCTATAGAGGTCATCACCACGATATCGGGCCTCACCATCTTCGCGAGAACGCGCATCTCGCCAAAGTCTGATATGCCCATTTCAACGACGGCGGCCTCGTGCTCCTCGCGCAGGTTGAGAAGCGTCAGCGGAACGCCTATTTCGTTATTCAGGTTTGCGTGGGTCTTCAGAACGCATTTTTCCCGTCCGAGGACGGCGGCGGTCAGCTCCTTCGCCGTCGTCTTGCCGACGGAGCCGATAATTCCGATCACCGGGATCTGGAAAAGACTGCGGTAGTATTCCGCAAGATCGCGAAGCGCCCTCAGAGTATCGTCAACGAGGATATAAGGGCAGCCGTCCGAAAGCCTCTCCTCGGAGAGACGGCAAACGGCGCCGGAGGCGGCGGCCTTTTCGGCAAAGCTGTGCCCGTCGACGCGTGAGCCCCTTACGCATACGAAGAGATCCCCGGCCTCGACCTCGCGGCTGTCGGTGGTTACGCCGCTTATTCTATCCCTTTTTGCCGAGCGCGGGCCGAAAAAGGTTCCGCCTGTGACCTCGGCAATTTTCTCAAGGGTCAAGGGCTTCATTTTCATATTAATCTCCATTCTGCCGCTTTGCGTCAGCACAAAAAGCTATAAAAATCCACCAAGCGGCTGATGGAGATTCTGGCATGTGCCGCGGTTGCCGCTTTGCGGCGAGCGGCACGCCTTATTATCAAATGATAGTGTGATCTTTCGCACTATTCTCCCTTATCTGTACTTTTCAAGTGATTTCTCCGCGATGAGCCCGCAGAGCTCGCCGTATTCTATCCCGGCTACGGCCGCCTCCTTGGGAAGAAGGCTCGCCGGCGTCATGCCGGGCAGGGTGTTCGCCTCAAGGCAGTAAATGTTTCCCGTAGAGGCCTCGATGATAAAGTCCATGCGGGCGTAAACCTCGAGATAAAGGGCGCCAAATACGCGCTCCGCCGTCTCCATAAGCTTCTCCGTCACATCATTGGGAAGGTCGGTGGGGCAGATCTCGTCGGTCATACCGCTCTGATACTTGTTCTTATAGTCGAAGAAGCCGGACTTCGGCACTATCTCGATCGGCGGCAGAGCCTTTCCGCAGAGCACGCCGACGTCGACCTCGCGGCCCTTTATGTACCTCTCGACCAGCACCTCGTCCTCATACTGAAAGCCGAAGGCGAGAGCCTTTTCGTATTCCTCGGGCGTATGCGCTATGCTCGTGCCGACGGAGGAGCCGGAGGATTTCGGCTTAACTACGCAGGGAAGGCAGGGATAGCTCTTGTCCACGTCGCGGACGTTTATCCGCTTGCCATCCGGCGTGAGTATGCCATTTGCGGTAAAGATGCGCTTAGCCGCGTCCTTATTCATCGCAAGCCCGCTCCCGAGGTAGCCGGAGCCAGTATACTTTACGCCGGCGATATCGAAGGCCGCCTGGAGCCTGCCGTCCTCTCCGTCAGCCCCGTGCAGGCCGAGAAAGACTAAATCGGCGGCGCGGCAGACCTCAATAAGGTTATCGCCTATGCGGGCATCGTTCGCCTGGGCGCGCTCGGCCTTGATCCTCTCAAGGTCAGGGACGAGGGACGGGATCTCAGACGCCTCGGCGTCTACCGGATTATCGAATATCTCGGCGGGGTCTGTGTAGGAGCCCCTGTAACCGAAGAAGGAATCTATTATTACGACCTTGTGGCCTCTTTCGCGAAGAGCCCCGGCGATCATTGCTCCGCTTTTAAGCGAAACGTCGCGCTCCATGCTGAGCCCTCCGCAGAGAACTATAATGTTCATGGCGGCATACCTCCCATACTTTTCTAAATATATTATACAACTATGCCGCAAAATTTACAACCTCATAAAATTTCATCACAAAAAAAGGATTTTTACAAAACATTTTGTATAAGACTTAGGAAAGGCGGTGTGAAAATGCAGAGTATTCGGGAAGAGACGGAAAAACTGGAGGAAATACTGGTTGGAGAAAACGGAGTCCGAGCCGCAAAGAGCATCGGCAGAGTGATAGTTGAGGATGAGGACAGCGTCCGCACCGCGTTCCAGCGCGACGTGGACAGGATAACCCACTCCAAGGCTTTCCGGAGACTTAAGCAGAAGACTCAGGTTTTCCTCGACCCCGAGGGCGACCACTACCGCACCCGCCTTACGCACACTCTCGAGGTCACGAGGATAGCGAGAACGATGGCGAGAGCCCTGCGCTTAAACGAAGACCTTACCGAGGCGATCGGCCTCGGGCACGACCTCGGCCACACCCCTTTCGGCCACGCGGGCGAGAGGGCGCTTAACGTGATAATGGGAGGCGAGGGCGGCTTTCGGCACTATGAGCAGAGCCTGCGGGTCGTAGACACTCTTGAGAAAAACGGGCGGGGGCTAAACCTGACCTACGAGGTGAGGGACGGTATAGTCCGCCACACCTGCGATCCCCTTGCCGCCACCTTCGAGGGTCAGGCCGTCCGACTTGCGGATAAGATAGCCTACATAAATCACGACGTTGACGACGCGATAAGAGCCGGAGTACTCTCGGCGGGGGATATCCCGCGGAACGTTGTCGAAGCCCTCGGCAGGCGGTACTCCGAGAGGATAAACACCATCGTAACCGACGTTATCGGCGAGGGCTGCGCTTCCGGAAGACTGAGAATGAGCCCGGAGGTCGGAGCGGCTGTCGATACCTTCCACGAGTTTTTATACGAAAATGTGTACCGAAATCCCACCGTAAAGGGCGAGGAAAGGAAGGTTCAGGGGCTGATAAACGGGATTTTTGAATATTATTTCAAAAATCCGGAGAAGATGAGCGAAGAATACCTTGCGATAGCGGACAGGGACGGACTGACCCGCGCCGTCTGCGATTACGTTGCCGGAATGACCGACTCTTACGCTATCTCCGTCCATAAGGATATCTTTATCCCTATGGCGTGGACGGTAAAATGAAAAACTGAAAGAATACGAAGGAAAGGGAGGATAGTATGGCGCTGCCTGACGGCTTTTTGGACGAGCTTATCTCGCGGACTGATATTGCCGACGTCGTTTCGGATTACGTTCAGCTCAAGCAGAAGGGCGGGGCGAGCTACTGGGGCCTCTGCCCCTTCCACTCGGAGAAGACGCCGTCCTTCCACGTTGAAACGGACAGACAGATTTATCACTGCTTCGGCTGCGGCAAGGGCGGCGGGGCGATAAACTTTATAATGGATATCGAAAACCTCGGGTTTATGGACGCCGTAGCTTTCCTCGCGAAGAGAGCGGGAATGGAGGTGCCCGATTCGGGTTCTTCCGATGAGACAAAATCGCGCAGAGCCTCGATGCTGGAGCTAAACCGCGACGCCGCGAGGTTTTATTACGCGATGCTCTCCGACGAGAGAGAAAAAACTGCGGTCGAATATATCAACAGGCGCGGCATTTCTGCGGCGATGGTAAAAAAATTCGGCCTCGGCGCCGCTCCGAACGAGTGGTCGGCGCTTACCGAAGCGATGAAGAAGAAGGGCTATACCGAGGTGCAGCTCGTCGACGCCGGGCTCGCGAAGCGGGGAAAGAGCGGCGGAGTGTACGATACCTTCCGCAACAGACTGATGTTCCCGGTGATAGACGTGCGCGGCAGCGTCCTCGGCTTCTCGGGCAGGATACTTGACGACGGAGAGCCGAAGTATTTAAACAGCCCGGATACGGCTGTGTTTTCAAAGAGCCGCAATCTTTTCGCCCTGAACCTCGCAAAAAAGTCAAAGCTCGGGATGCTCATTCTTGCCGAGGGGAATATCGACGTTGTGAGCCTGCACCAGGCGGGGTTTGACTGCGCCGTAGCAAGCCTCGGCACCTCGCTTACCGAGGAGCAGGCAAGGCTGATGAGCCGCTATACCGACAAGGTCGTGATAGCCTACGATAACGACGGCGCGGGGCAGAAGGCGGCGCAGAGAGCGATCGGAATATTTGAGAACACGGGGATAAGCTGCCGCATACTGAGAATGGACGGGGCGAAGGACCCGGATGAGTTTATAAAGGCGAAGGGCGCCGAGGCGTTCTCCCTTCTTCTCGAGCGGAGCGAAAACCACGTTGAATACAGGCTGCTTGCCGCTCGGTCGAAGCAGGATATGGATTCAGCGGACGGAAAGATGGGCTACCTCAGGGAGGCTACGGCCATTCTGTCCACGCTTACAAACGAGATGGAGCGCGACGTTTACGTCGCCAAGGTCGCCGCGGAGACGGGGGCTCTACCGGATTCGATACGGTCGGAGATCAGAAAGCTCATTAACGCAAGACGGGCCGCAGGAAAGAAAAAGGATGACCGCCGGGCTATGAGGGTGGATCTCACGAGCCAGCCCGAAGCCCGCGAGCTCAAATATGAAAATCCGGTATCGGCTGCCGGGGAGGAGGGCGTTATCCGTCTTCTTATGAAGGACCCCGCCCTTGCGGACAGAGTGCCGCTTGTGGAGAAGGACTTCACGTCGCCATTTCTCGCAAAGCTGTTTTCCCTTATTATGGAGCGAATACGCGGGGGAGAGGCCGTTACTGAGGCGGCGATAGCGCCGAGGCTTACGAGCGCCGAGGCTTCACATTTCGGTAAAATCCTTGAAAGGCCGGAGACCGCCGCTCAGGCGGACAAGGCTCTGGGGGATTACATAGAAAAGATCCGCTCCGCGAAGAAAACGGAGATCACGGATGACGACGCACTTATCAGATTCAGCGAAAAGCAGAAGAAAACAAAAAGCTACGGAGGATAAAGCTATGGACAATAAAAAGCAGAAAAAAGAAGCTGTCGAGGAAGTCAGCGAGGGAAAGAGCAAGGCCGAGATAGCGGCTGAGAAGCTTCAGGCGCTTATCGAGGAGGGAAAGAAAAAGGGCTCTATAGCCGCGAGCGACCTTACAATATTAGAGGAGCTGAATCTCGATCAGGAGCAGATGGACAGATTCTACGATACCCTCGAGAGCCTCGGGATAGACACCACAGAGGAGGAGCCGCTCGAGCTCCTTGACGAGGATATCACAGCCCCCGACCTTGAGGACCTCGCGGATATCGAGGAGATATCCAAGGAGGAGCTCGAGGATACGGATTCGATGATGGATGCGTACGCCATTGACGATCCCGTGCGTATGTACCTTAAGGAGATAGGAAAGGTAAAGCTCCTCTCGCCTGAGGAGGAGGTTGATCTCGCTATCAGGATGGCGGACGGAGACGAGGCCGCGAAGCAGCAGATGGCGGAGGCAAACCTCAGGCTCGTCGTCTCGATCGCGAAGCGCTACGTTGGCCGCGGTATGCAGTTTTTGGACCTTATCCAGGAGGGAAACCTCGGCCTTATCAAGGCGGTGGATAAGTTCAACTATCAGAAGGGCTATAAGTTCTCCACCTACGCCACCTGGTGGATAAGGCAGGCAATAACGAGGGCGATAGCCGATCAGGCGAGGACGATCCGAATCCCCGTCCATATGGTCGAAACGATAAACAAGGTCATAAGGGTCTCCCGCCAGCTCCTGCAGGAGCTCGGCCACGATCCCTCGCCCGAGGAGATAGCGGACGAGATGAATATGCCGGTCGACAAGGTGCGCGATATCCTCAAAATAGCTCAGGAGCCCGTCAGCCTGGAGACGCCGATAGGCGAGGAGGAGGACAGTCATCTCGGCGACTTCCTTGAGGATGAGAACGCCTCCGAGCCCGCAGAGGTCGCGAGCTTCACCCTGCTCAAGGAGCAGCTTATGGAGGTGCTCGATACCCTTACGCCCCGCGAGAAGAAGGTGCTCGAGCTCCGCTTCGGAATAATTGACGGCCGCACCCGCACTCTCGAGGAGGTCGGCAAGGAATTTAACGTCACCCGCGAGCGCATCCGCCAGATCGAGGCCAAGGCGCTGAGAAAGCTCCGCCACCCGAGCCGCTCGAAAAAACTCAAGGATTTTCTTAACTGAGGAGTGAGAGCTATGAGAAACAGAAGAAAAAAGCGCGGCTCCTCATTAAAGTTCGCGACTGCGCTGTTTATAATATCGGTAATTTTGTTCGCAGTCTTTCTCGTTCTTAAATTTCCGCCGCTCGTTATGGCGATATTCGCCGCATACCTCGTCGCGGCTGGCGGAAGCCTTCTCTATTTCGGTTTTCTGCGCGGAAAAGATGACGACGAATAAGAATAAGCTGTGATAAATCCCGCCTCCCCCGCATATTGTGCAGGGGAGGCGATTTTTATGCGGTGCAGAGTACAGGAGCTGCGATTTAAAGAGGTGGTCAATATCTGCGACGGGCTGAGGCTCGGCTTTGTCTGCGACGTCATCGTGAACACGGCCACGGGTCAGGTGCTCGCGATAGTAGTTCCGGGCCGCTGCAAGGTGCTCGGCCTGTTTTTAAGGGAGGACGATTACGTTATCCCATGGGAGTGCATAAGGAAGATTGGGGACGATATGATACTCGTTGAGATATCTGGGGAGTACAGGCGGGAGAGAAGGCCGAAAAGACCGCTCTGGTGAGCCGAAAAGCTTTGAAAAAACGAAAAAAAACCTTGCAATTTGGCTTTGATTCTGTTATACTGCCATAGCCTGAGTAGTTTCGGGTATTACGCACACGGGCGGACCTTCCGTCTCCTGCCCTCGGGCCGGCGGTGGGGATGAACCCCGTGGAGGTAAGAAATTTATAAAAAGGAGAAAAAACAAATGAGCGTAGTTTCCATGAAGCAGCTCCTCGAGGCCGGCGTACACTTCGGCCATCAGACGAGGCGCTGGAACCCCAAGATGGCTCCCTATATCTATATGGAGCGCAACGGCATCTACATTATCGACCTTCAGAAGACCGTCAAGAAGCTTGAGGAGGCCTATGACTTCGTCCGCGATACCGCGGCGAACGGCGGCACCATCCTTTTCGTCGGCACCAAGAAGCAGGCCCAGGAGGCCATGAAGGAAGAGGCTGAGCGCGTCGGCATGTACTTTGTCAACGCCCGCTGGCTCGGCGGAATGCTCACCAACTTCAAGACCATGCGTACCCGCATCGACCGTCTCAACCAGCTCAAGAGAATGCAGGAGGACGGCACCTTTGATCTTCTCCCGAAGAAGGAAGTCATCAAGCATCTCGGCGAGATGGCGAAGCTCGAGAAGTATCTCGGCGGCGTCAAGGAGATGAACAAGATCCCCTCCGCTCTCTTCATCGTTGATCCCCGCAAGGAGCGCAATGCTATTGCCGAGGCTCACAAGCTCAACATCCCCATCGTCGCCATAGTCGATACCAACTGCGACCCCGACGAGATCGACTACGTCATCCCCGGCAACGACGACGCTATCCGCGCCATCCGCCTTATCGCCGCCACAATGGCTAACGCCGTTCAGGAAGGCCGCCAGGGCGAGGACGCCGCAGCTGAGAAGGCTGAGACCGAGACCGAGGAGACCGCTGAGGCTCCCGTTGAGGAGTAATTCAACGAAAACTAACCGCAGACAAATCTGTCTGCGGTTTTCTGAGAAAATTATATACTGATGAAAAAGGAGAAATGTTACCATGGCATTTACAGCTGCTGACGTAAAGAACCTGCGCGAGATGACCGGCGTAGGCATGATGGAGTGCAAGAAGGCCCTTACCGAGGCCGATGGAAATATAGACAAGGCCGTTGAGTGGCTCCGCGAGAAGGGTCTCGCCACCGCCCAGAAGAAGGCCGGCCGTATAGCCGCCGAGGGCGTCGCCTTCGCCACCGTAGTCGACGGCGTAGGCGTTGCCGTTGAGGTTAACGCTGAGTCAGACTTCGTCGCCAAGAACGAGCTCTTCAACGAGTACGTAAAGGGCGTCGCCGCCGTTATCGCGAAGGAGAATCCCGCTGATGTCGAGGAGCTCTACACCAAGCCCTACGGCAACGGCAAGACCGTCAAGGACGAGCAGAACGACAAGGTTCTCGTTATCGGCGAGAACATCAACGTTCGCCGCTTCGCCCGCTTCCCCGAGGGCGTTTCCGTTCCTTACGTCCATATGGGCGGCAAGATCGGCGTTATCGTAAACCTCGACACCGACCTCTCCGCCGAGAAGGTCGAGACTATCGGCAAGGACGTCGCCATGCAGATCGCCGCTCTCAACCCCCGCTTCTGGGATAAGTCCGGAGTTACTCAGGACGTTCTCGACGAGGAGAAGAAGATCATGATGGCTCAGATGGCCGAGGATCCCAAGATGGCCGGCAAGCCTGAGGCTGTCCGCGAGAAGATCGTTATGGGCAAGCTCAACAAGTTCTATGAGGAGAACTGCCTGCTCCAGCAGGAGTTCGTTAAGGACAACACCATGACCGTTGAGAAGTACATCGCTTCCGCAGCGAAG
>ONTN01000051.1 GCA_900320765.1 uncultured Eubacteriales bacterium | reverse complement strand
CGTAAAGGAAGGCGTAGATGAAAAAGCCGAGCACGAAGAAAACGAGCATATAGACGAGGAGAGAGCCGGGGATCGCGAAGAGGCTCTCGATGAGCTCGGAGCCCGCCCAGTAGCTCTTGTTGACGCCGTAAAACAGCACAGCCGAGCCGAAGATGGCCGCAATCTGACCGAGCCCCGCGAGACCGCAGGCGAGCACCTTGCCGAACATCATGCTGATCGGGTTCGCGCTCGTTATGAGAAGCTCCATGGCGCGGTTCGACTTCTCCGCCGCGACGCCGGAGGCGACGAGCTGGCCGTAGAGCATTATCACCATATAGAGGACGATGACCATTATGTAGGTATAGAGGAAGTTCATCGTCTTGTCCTCGCCTATGCTCACGGTCTCGCCCGTTACCTCGCGGGTCATAATCTCCGCGACCGTCTCGGCGGGCAGTCCCGCCTCCGTGAGAGCGAAGGAGCGGTAGACCTCGGTGAGTAAGCTTTTGACTATCGCCTCGTTGGAGTCGTACATCGAAACGTTTTTAACGTAGTACTTATACGCTGTGAGGCCCTCGACGGAAAAGCCGCACTCCGCCGCCCCCGCCTTTACGGCGTCGGCAACGTCGCCCTCCGCCGCCTTCACCTCGTAGTTCGGGAAGGCCTCTGAAAACATGGGTATAACGGCCGCTTCGAGCTCCGGAGCGTCGGCGCTGACCATCATGACCGGCCTGTCGCCCGGGTCCTCCGCCTCATCAGATTTGAATAGGGCCGTTATCCTCGGGAACGAGAGAGCAATCGCGATCGCCGCGACGAAGAAGAGGGTCACGCCGACAAAAACGCGGTTTTTCAGGAAATTTCCCAGCTCGAAGCTCAGTATGGTCTTAAACCTTTTCATTTTCGGCGTCCTCCTTTACGTATTTTACGAAAATGTCGTTGAGGCTCGGCTCGTAAACGCTTATCGAGTCCGGCTCAAATGCGGCGAGCTTTTCGGTGAGAGCGCGGCGCTCCTCCGGGGTTTTGAAGCGGAGTATGGCGTCGCCCTTCTCTCCGACCCTGCCGCCGAGCTTTTCGGCTATCTCGGCTGCGTTCACCGCTTTGACGATGAGCCTGTCTCTCTGCTCGCCGCGCTTTATCTCGGCGAGATTGCCGGAGAGGACGGCGTTTCCGCCGTTCAATATGCAGATCGAATCGCAGAACTCCTCGATATACCCCATCTGATGGCTTGAAAAGAGGACTATCTTGCCGCGGGCTATCTCCTCCCTGACGACGTCCTTCAATAGCCCCGCGTTCACGGGATCGAGGCCAGAGAACGGCTCGTCCAGTATCACGATGTCCGGATCGTGAGCGAGGGCGGTTATGAGCTGTATCTTCTGCTGGTTGCCCTTCGACAGGGTCTCGAGCTTCTTATTGCGGTACTCCGTCATCTCAAGGCGCTCAAGCCATTTATCGACGCTCTTGACCGCGTCCGACTTCGCCATGCCCTTCAGCATTGCGAAATAGGTGAGCTGGTCGATTATCTTCTTTTTCGGATACAGTCCGCGCTCCTCAGGCAGATAGCCTATGCCAATGCGGTCATAGTCTATCGGCTCCCCGTCCACGAGCACCCTGCCGGAATCTGCGGGGAACACGCCCATAAGTATCCTTATCGTCGTAGTCTTTCCGGCGCCGTTGCGGCCGAGAAGTCCGAAGGCCTCGCCGCTCTTAGCCGTAAAGGAAAAGCCGCGCAGGACTTCCTTTTCACCGAAGTTCTTTCTGAGATCCTCTATTCTAAGCTCCATCTTTCCACCTTCTTATTTATTCATTCCCAGAAAAGCTCGTCGAGAGTTTTTCCGAGGGTCTTGCATATCGCCACGCAGAGATTTATCGTCGGGTTGTAGTCCCCCTTCTCGATAGCGCTCACGGTCTGGCGGCTGACCCCGACCCTGTCCGCAAGCTCCTGCTGGCTGAGGTCGAGGGCGGCTCGCGCTGCCTTCAGCTTCAGATTTTTCATTCGTCGTCGCTCTCTTTCCGGCTCTTAATAAGCTTTATTGCGAGGGCCGCGAGCACGGCGATGAAAAACGCGCAGGATACTATCGGCATGGCGCTTGAGGAGATCACTCCATCCTCGCGCAATAGCGTGCCGTCTATTATGTTGTCGGCTATCGTAAAGCTCTGAGCGATTATCGAGACGACGATTACTATAACTAATAACGCAGGCTTCATTTTCTCGGAAACCGCAAAAAAGGCGTCGTTCATAATGCAGTTAACGACAAAGGCGCCGACGCCGACGAGAAGAACGAAAAATACGGCGACACTGTCCTCGGCAAGCTGCCTTTTAAGCAGGGCCGAAGCTATGCCGTAAACCGCGCCCGCGCCGAGCGAGGTAAAAAAGCCGATCTGATAGGCTTTTCCCCGGACCAGGACCTGGCGCTCGTCAAATTCTCCCCTCGACTTTTTTGCAAAGGCGAGTATCACAAGGGCAATCACTACGCCGACGCAGAACCCCAAAAGATAATAGTTCATCTTTATTCCTCCTGTCTCTTGACTGAGCGGAGTGTAACACAATGCAAGCATAATGTCAAGTATATTTTACAAAAAATCTAAAATATTTGCTGGCAGTTATTTCTGCCCGCTTTTATTACAGACCGAGGACGTATTTTGCGCGCATTACGCCGACTACGGTCTTCGCGTCGTTAACTTCTCCGGTGAGGACCATGCGCTCAAGGTCTTTAAAGGGTATCTTCTTCGCCTCCAAGAACTCATCCTCGTCGAGGTGGCTCTCGCCGCGCCTTAGCCCGGTGGCGAGGTATATGTGTATGACCTCGCTCGCATAGCCCGGGGTGGGATAGATAACGCCGAGGCTTTCGATCTTTTCGGCGGTGCAGCCCGTCTCCTCGGATAGCTCGCGCCCGGCGCAGTCGAGGGGGTCCTCCCCCGCCTCGAGCTTGCCCGCCGGTATCTCGGTTATCTCGCGGCCGTAGGCATAGCGGAACTGGCGGACGACGAAGACGCCGCCGTCTGAGTCGACTGCGACGATGCACACGCCGCCGTGGTGATCGACTATCTCGCGGAATGAGGTGTTCCCGTCCGGCAGCTCGACCTCGTCCTTATGCACGTGGATGATATACCCGTCGTAGATATCCTGGCGGGAGAGCTTTTTCTCATAAAACGCCATGATCGCGCCTCCGATTGTTTATTTATGCGAAGATTATAGCTCGAGAACGACTAAATTGCAATAGATTACTTATTGCAATTTGGAGCGGGGCATAATATAATATTCCGGCTGAAATTTAATGGAAGTGATCACTATGGAGAAAAAGATAAGAAACGTTGCCATAATCGCCCACGTCGACCACGGCAAGACGACCCTCGTCGACGAGATGCTCAAGCAGTCGGGCGTTTTCCGTGATAACCAGGCCGTGGCGGAGAGAGTTATGGACTCCGGCGACCTCGAGCGCGAGCGCGGGATAACCATTCTCGCGAAGAACACCGCCGTGCAGTACGGAGACACGAAGATAAACATTGTCGACACCCCGGGCCACGCCGACTTCGGCGGCGAGGTGGAGCGCATACTTAAGATGGTGAACGGCGTTATACTCCTGGTAGACGCCGCCGAGGGCCCCATGCCCCAGACCCGCTTCGTCCTCTCCAAGGCGCTGGAGCTCGGCCACCGCGTTATCGTGGTGCTCAACAAGATCGACAGACCCGATCAGAGGGTTATGGAGGTCGTTGAGGAATGCCTTGAGCTCCTTATCGAGCTCGGCTGCACCGACGAGCAGATCGACAGCCCGATGCTCTTCTGCTCCGGCAGACAGGGAACGGCGAGCTATTCGCCCGACGTTCAGGGCACAGACCTCAAGCCCCTTTTCGATACCATTCTCGACTATATCCCCGCGCCGACAACGGACGACGAAGCGCCCCTTCAGATGCTCGTCTCCAGCCTCGATTACAATGAGTATGTCGGACGTATCGCTATAGGCCGAATCGAGCGCGGCACGATAAAGCAGAATCAGGAGATCGTCGTAACGAACTGGCACGAGCCCGACGCCGCCCCGAAAAAGGCGAAGGCCGTCAGCATATACGAGTTCGACGGGCTCGCGAGGAAGGCAGTCACGGAGTCGACCTCCGGCAACATCATCGCCCTTTCGGGCATAACCGATATCTCGATAGGCGATACGATCTGCGCCCCCGAGGCGCCCGAGCCTCTCCCCTTCCTGAAGATCTCCGCCCCGACGATGGAGATGACCTTCTCCGTGAACGACAGCCCGTTCGCCGGCAAGGAGGGCAAGTACGTCACCTCCCGCAACCTGCGCGACAGGCTCGCCCGCGAGACGATGAAGGACGTTTCTCTCAGGGTCAGCGAGGTAGAGGGCTCGGATCACAGCTTCAACGTGGCGGGACGCGGCGAGATGCACCTTTCGATACTTATCGAGACGATGCGCCGCGAAGGCTATGAATTTGCCGTTTCGCCCCCGCGCGTGCTTATGCGCGAGATAGACGGAGTGCTCTGCGAGCCTATCGAGCGCGTCGTCGTCGACGTGCCCGAGGACGCCTCCGGCGCCGTTATCGACAAGCTTCTGCGCCGCAAGGGCGAGCTTCAGGAGATGACGCCCTCCGGAAACCGCATGAGGCTCACCTTCTTCGTGCCGAGCCGCGGCCTTTTCGGATACCGCAACGAGTTCTTGACCGATACCAAGGGCGAGGGCATAATGTCCAGCGTCTTTGAGAAGTATGAGAAGTACAAGGGCGAGGTCAGCCGCCGCGGCACGGGCTCCTTAGTTGCGAGCGAGACCGGCGACGCCGTCGCCTACGGCATCTTCGGCGTTCAGGACAGAGGCGTTATGTTCGTATCCCCCGGCGTTCCCGTTTACGCGGGCATGGTCGTCGGCGAGACGCCGAAGCTCGAGGATATCACCGTTAACGTCTGCAAGAAGAAGCAGCTTACGAATATGCGCGCCGCAGGCTCTGACGAGGCGCTGCGCCTTGTGCCCCCGCGCATCATGAGCCTTGAGCAGTGCCTTGAGTTCCTGGCGGACGACGAGCTTCTTGAGGTCACCCCGAGCTCGCTCAGGATAAGAAAGTCAATTCTCGACCATTCTCTAAGAATGAAGGCCCTGAAGGGCAAGAAGGACCAGTAAAAGCGAGAGCCTCCCGGGAGGGCTCTGTCTCATAGGGCAACTATGTGACAGGTCGGCAAGCCGATACGGAAAAACAAACAGAATACGAAAGCAACGAGTCAATCTGCGGGTTGGCTCGTTACTTTTTTATGAACTTACGGAGAATACTTGACTTTTGCAGTGGTACCCTATATAATAATTACGAAAAAAGGTGTAAGCACATTTATTTTGGAAGCAGGAGGACTGTATGGAGATCAAACGGGATATCTATTTGGATCGGCTGATCCGGCGTGAGAAGAATGGACTGATCAAGATTGTGACAGGCGTTCGCCGGTGCGGGAAGTCATATCTGCTGTTCAACCTGTTTCATAATTATTTGCTGGATAAGGGCGTAAAGGAAGACCATATCATCGAAATCGCTCTGGATGACCGCAGTAATAAAGAGTTGCGCGATCCCGACAATATGCTCAACTATGTAAAAGAACGGATCCTTGACAGAGACACCTACTATATTATTCTGGACGAGGTACAGCTCCTTGCTGAGTTTGAGGACGTGCTCAACAGCTTTATGCATATCCGCAACGCAGACGTATACGTGACGGGAAGCAATTCCAAGTTTCTCTCCTCTGATTTGGTTACGGGATTCCGCGGCCGTGGGGATGAGATCCGCATCTATCCGCTCTCCTTCCGGGAGTATTGCTCCGTTTACGAGGGCAGCGCCGACGAGGCCTGGGACGATTACTTCACCTACGGCGGGCTGCCGCTGATTCTCTCCCGTGAGACGGCGGAGGAAAAAGCGGAATATCTTATGTCGCTGTTTCAGAAGGTGTATCTCAGCGATATCATTGACCGGCATAAAGTGCGCAACCAAGAGGAACTCGATGAACTGGTTGACATTCTTGCCTCCGCTGTGGGCTCGCTGACCAATCCTCTGAAGCTGGCGAACACCTTCAAAACCGTCAAGAAAAAGACCATCAGCGACAAGACGCTGAAAAAGTATATGGATTATCTGATGGACGCCTTCCTGGTGAGTAAGGCCGTCCGGTACGATATCAAGGGACGAAAGTATATCGGCTCTCCGGCCAAGTTCTACTTTGAGGACGTGGGGCTGCGCAACGCAAGGCTGAACTTCCGGCAGATGGAAGAAAACCACATCATGGAGAACATCATCTACAACGAGCTGCGCATCCGGGGCTATCACGTGGATGTTGGGCTTGTGGAGCAGTTCGGCAAGAACAGCGAGAACAAGACCACAAAAAAGCAGCTTGAGGTGGACTTCGTCGTGACTCGCGGAAGCGAGAAGTATTATATTCAGTCCGCCTTTTCTATGAATTCCCAAGGCAAACAGGAACAGGAAGAGCGCCCGCTGAACGCCATCGGCGACTCCTTCAAAAAGATCATCGTCGTGCGGGATAACATCAAGGTGCGCAGAAACGATATGGGGATCGTGACCATCGGGATCCGAAGCTTCCTGCTGGATGAAAACAGCCTGAACCTGTAAGTCCTTTTTATGGGATTGTAATCAAAACGAATGGTTAGCTTGCTTACAAGCAAGGAAAAAAGTTAAAGCCGGAAGCGCTTTCGCTTCTGTAGTGAACCCCAAAAGTTAGACAAAATTTTAAATTAAGCGGCCTGAAGGGTCTGATGTCTGTGTTGAGCAGGTGTCAGGCCCTTTAGCTTTAGCTTGATCCTTCGGTTATTGTAATAATCGAGGTAGTCAATAAGTTCAGCTTTGAAATGCTCCAAAGAGTCAAAGTCTTGCAGGTAAAGCAGCTCCGACTTTAGCAGGCCGAAGAAATTCTCCATCACAGCATTGTCCAGGCAGTTGCCTTTCCTGCTCATGCTCTGCCGGATGCCTTTTGCTTCCAGCATTTTTTGGTATTGCTTGTGCTGGTAATGCCATCCCTGGTCGGAATGGAGGATCAGTCCTGTTCCGTCCGGTATCGTTTCAAAAGCTTTCTCTAACATGGTTGTAACCTTGCTAAGCACCGGCCGATTGGAGATCGTATAGCTTACCAGGTCTTCGCTGCAAAGGTCAAGGATTGGAGACAGATACAGCTTCTCACCGAACAGGGAGAATTCAGTTACATCGGTAACCCATTTCTGGTTTGGCCGTTTCGCGTAGAAGTCTCGCTCCAGCAGATTCGGAGCAATCTTTCCTACCTCTCCTTTGTAGGAACGGTACTTCTTCATTCGCACCTTGCTGCTTAAGCCCATCTGCTTCATCAGTTTCATAACGAGCTTGTGGTTGTAATGAAAGCCGCGGTTTCGCAGCTCCTGCGTTACTCTCCTGTAGCCGTATCTGCCTTTGTTCTCCGCCACGATCGATTGTATTTCTTCTTTCAGTTCTGCATATTTATCCGGCTCTTTCTGCTTCTTAGTGTAGTAATAATATGTGCTGCGAGGGAGACCGGCGATGTCCAGCAGCAGCGACAACTTATGTTTATGCCTCAGTTCCCATACTACTTTCGCTTTTTCTCTTGCCGTACCCTCTCGGCAACCAAGGCGTTCAATTTTTTTAGGTAATCGTTCTCAGCTCTAAGCCGCTGTACCTCTGCCAGCAGGTCTTCTTCTACCTCCGGCTTCAGCTTCTTCGGCGGGCGTCCAGTACTCTTTCGACCGCGACGTTCAATGTACAACCCTTCAGGGCCTTCTTCAAGGTAAATGCGTTCCCATTGGCATATACGGTCATGGCTGCTGATATCGTATAGCCGAGCAGCTTCTTTGTAACTCAATTTCTCCCGCATCATGGTCTCTACGACTTCCTGCTTGAACTCTCCTGTGTATCTCTTGTTAGGTATCCCTTTTGGCATAAAATTTCACCCCATTCGTTAGACATTATACCATACTGTCTAACAAATGGGGTGCTGTTCATTCCGGCTGTCGGCTTTTAACTTGCCATTACTCAACGGTGTTGAGCTTCTTATCAAGGCTGGACTTCTTGTGAGCGGCGTTATTCTTGTGAATAAGACCCTTGCCTGCGGCCTTGTCTACTGCTTTAACGGCAACTTTATAGGCGCTCTCCGCCTTATCGCGGCTGCCTTCTGCTACAGCTGCGTCAAACTTCTTAAGAACTGTCTTGAGCTCGGACCTGTCAGCCTTGTTGCGGGCATTGCGGACCTTGCCGATCTGGACGCGCTTTTCAGCGGACTTGATGTTGGGCATTCCCTGGCGACCTCCTCCTATAAAGTCACGAATATATTATTCCATATCGTGCGGAAATGTATTTTATCATCTCTTTTCGTAAAATGCAAGTGTTTTTTTGATTTTTTTAAATATTTTATTACTTTCGTGAAATACTCTCTATATATTGTGCAGTTTAAGCTGACGGCACCTATAATAACACGGTTTTGACGGGCGTTTTTCCGCCAAGCCCGCGTCAGCAACCTTGATAATACGAAAGTATTGTCTGCGGAGCCTTCCTCTACTTGACGAAAAACTGCTCCGTCAAAACTGCAAGGCACCTCACAGAGAGTAATTTTCGCGGGATTTTTGTTCCGCGAAGTGCAGATGGG
>ONTN01000052.1 GCA_900320765.1 uncultured Eubacteriales bacterium | reverse complement strand
CTTTTTTGAGTCGAGAGCTTTTACTATCATTTCTGCCATCTCGTTAGGTGTAAGCATTATCATATCCCCCTTTTATTATTTGCCCCAGCTTGAGGAGATCCGCTTTGTTCCGCTCGTAACGTAGACGTTGCCGCCGGATTTGTAGGCGATCGAAACGTTCTGTCTCGTTATCTCCTCCGCCGTGGGATTAAGGTATTCGTTTATCATCTCAAGCCACTGATCTACGTATATCGTAACGTAGGAAACCGTGCGTCCGTTCACCGTAAACCTGTCGTAATAATTCCCGGGAACGGTCTGGAAGGTGAAATTCTCCTTCGTCATGCTCTTCGCCTTGCCGGCGAAGTAAACGAGGCTCGGAATGTCAAGATCGGTCTGTACGTCGTTTATAAATATATCGGCGAGGGTCAGTATCTGCTGCTCAGAAAGCTTGGATAGTATCTGCTCGAAGGCCGCCGACATAAACTCCTGCTGAACCTCTATCCTTCTAATATCACCGGAGCTGTAGCCCTTTCTGAATCTCACGAGGCCCATAGCGTCCGTGCCGTTCAAAAGCTGCTCGCCCTTCTTCAGGTGGATGTGCAGGTTCTGCGCCGGGTCGTCGTAGTTCATATTCTGCGGTACGTCAAAGGTAACTCCGCCGACGGAATCGACGAGCTTTACGAAGGCCTCGACGTCGATAACGACGTAATAGCCTATTTCAAAGCCGCAGAGCTCTTTCAGCCCGGTTTTCAGGGCGCTTACACGTTTCTCGTGATCCTTGCCGCCCGATGAATATAGGGTATTCGCCTTTTTCGTCGTCCAGGATACGTTTACAAGCGTATCTCTCGGTATGCTAACTACGTTCATTTTGCAGTTTACCGTGTCGAACGTGGCAACCATAATCGTATCCGTGCTGCCGCTCACCTTATCCTTGCCGAGAATGGCGAAGGTGTAAACCCCCTCTCTGAAGGAATCGAGGTTCATCGGCGCAAGCTCCGTCGGCTCGGGTTCAGGCTCAGGTTCGGGCTCGGGCTCCGGCTCGGCGACGGGCTCGGCAGCCGGCTCAGGCTCCGGTTCCGGCTCCGGCTCTGTTACCGTGGGCTCATAGTCCACGTTGTCGAAATCGAAATGGTTGTCCTCCGTGCTGCTTGTAACGGGCGGCGGAGTTGTTTTGTATCTATTGATAAGAGCCTTTGCTCCCTTTATCCCGACGAGAGCTACACCCATTACTGCAACTGCAACGACAAAAAACAGTATGAGCTTTCTGCCCCTCGTCGGTGCGTGGGTATGGCTCGAATTTCTCTTTGATCCGAATAGTTTCATTTTGTGCGATCCTTTATCTTCTCTGTTAAAAATGCGAGGGCTTCGACTGTATTTTTATGAGGCTCTATTCCCCTCTCGCCCATATTCTCAAGGCTGAGCCGCATTGCCTCAGCTATCGCCCTGTCGATATCCTCATAAGCGAGAAGCCTTACCCTGTCCAGCCCGTCAAATGACCTTGTTGGCTCTATAAAGTCGGCAAGGTATATTATTTTTTCAAGTAATGACATATCCGGCTTTCCCGTGGTATGCCATTTCACCGCCTCGCATACGCTGTCCGGAAGCCCGAACACGTTTTTCGCGACGGCGGCTCCGGTCTTTGAGTGCAGAAGGGCGGCGCTTTTCTCCTCCTCGGCGTCCGGAACTAATCCGTATTTCCGGCAGAGCTCAAGCTGGCGCTCAAGCGGCTCCTTCTTAGTGCAGTCGTGCACTATGGCGGCCATTCTCGCGTCCGTCTCGTCAGCGTCCCACCTGGCGGCAAGTCGGGCGGCCTCCTCCTCACAGCCCCTGACATGGGCTATTCTCGAGGGCTTCAGCATGGCGTAGGCTTCGGCTCGCAGCCTTTCAAGCTCAGGATAGTTCATTTCTTTATGAGCCTTATCCGCTTTTCAAGCGGGATATCGGGGTTCTCCCTGTACAGCACGAATTTATTGCCGATTGCCTGTACAGGCTCAGCGCCCGTCGCCTCTGCGAGTGCGGCAAGAGTCTCTCTCGAGGACATAAGGGCTGTCTCAAGCACCTTGCCCTTTATGAGCTCATGGGCTCTGAGCGAATTATCGGCTTCCTGAATAACGTTTTCCGTTATCCCGTTCTTCCCGACCATAACCACGGGATCGAGGGAATGCGCGAGCGATTTAAGCTGCGCCCTCTGTGAGCTTGTTATCATCTTTATCTCCTTAGTTTCGTTCTTCGCGGAGCTTTGCGGCAAGGGCACGAAACGCCTTGCCCCTGTGGCTGAGGGCGTTTTTCTCGTCCTCTGATATCTCCGCCATCGTTTTTCCGTATTCGGGCAGGAAGAATATCGGGTCGTAGCCGAAGCCGCCCTCGCCTCTCGCCTCGTGCGCTATCTCGCCCTCGGCGATTCCCTCGGCGGTTATCTCTCTGCCGTCGGGGAATACCATAACCGCCGCGGCGGTGTAATGCGCTCTCCTGTCCTGCATGCCCTCAAGAAGCTTCATTATTCTCTGACACTTTTCCGGATAGGAAAGCTCCGCCAAAAAACGGGAGGAGAATACTCCGGGGCAGGAGCCGAGAGCGTTTATGCATATTCCGGAATCGTCGCTCACGGCGGGAAGCCCCGAGGCGCGCATTGCCGCGAGAGCCTTTATCCTCGCGTTCTCTTCAAAGGTCGTACCCGTCTCCTCCGGCTCGGTGTGGATCCCGGCCTCTCTCTGGCTTACAATCTCGATATCGGTGCCGGAAAGGATCTCCCTGACCTCTCTGAGCTTGTCGGGGTTATTCGAGGCTAAGATTATCCTCATTTTAGAAGCGCCTCCACGAAGTCCCTTGAGTCAAACGGGATAAGGTCGTCCGCCTGCTCGCCGACGCCGACGAATTTGACCGGAACGCCGAGCCTTTCGTTAATCGCGAAGACGATGCCTCCCTTTGCCGTTCCGTCAAGCTTTGTGAGAACTATTCCGGTGAGCCCGGCGCTGTCCTTAAAGGCCTCGGCCTGAGTAAGCCCGTTCTGTCCGGTGGTGGCGTCGAGCACGAGAAGGGTCTCTCTCGCCGCGTCGGGAAGCTCCCTGTCTATTACCCTGCTGATCTTATTGAGCTCGTTCATCAGGTTAGACTTGTTGTGAAGTCTACCCGCGGTGTCGATGATTATTATATCGGTGCCTCTCGCCTTCGCGGCCGAGATCGCGTCGAACACAACGGCGGCGGGATCTGAGCCCTCCCCGTGGCGAACTATATCAGCCCCGGCTCTCTCCGCCCAGACGGTAAGCTGCTCTGCCGCAGCCGCGCGGAAGGTATCGCCCGCAGCGAGCAGGACCTTCTTGCCCTCGTTTCCGAATAGCATCGCGAGTTTTCCGATGGTGGTCGTTTTCCCGACGCCGTTTACTCCGACGACGAGAATGACGCTCGGCTTCGTACTGAGATCAAGAGTCTCGCCCGAGGGCAGCATGCCGGCCAACACCTCGCACATTCCCTCTCTCACTCCGTCCGCCCCGCGGTACCCCTTTCTATCCGCAAGGTCGCGCAGCTGGTCGACGGCCTTGACCGCCGTATCCGCTCCGACGTCGCTCAGGATAAGAGCCTCCTCGAGATCGTCGTAGAAGTCGTCGTTTTCGCCGGTGTATGCGGCGATAGTGGAATTAATGGCAGCGGAAATGCTGTTTTTTGTTTTTGCAAGTCCTTTTTTTATTTTCTCAAAAAAGCCCATTGTACGTTCCTTTTCCTTATTTTCTCATCGGAAAGGGATTTTATCCCTTTCGTATAGTTTTTTCAGCCTCTTCAACGTCCATTTTCAGCACTCTCGAAACGCCCTGCTCCTGCATCGTCACGCCGAAGAGGATATCCGCCTCCTCCATAGTGCCGCGGCGGTGGGTGATAACGAGGAACTGTCCGAGAGCTTTCTCATATAATTTGCAGTTCTCGTTACGTTCGCCTCGTCAAGCGCCGCCTCTATCTCGTCCATTATTACGAAGGGCGTCGGCCTGATCTTCAGTATCGCGTAATACAGGGCTATCGCGACGAAGGCCTTTTCGCCGCCGGAGAGAAGGGTGATCGTCTTGAGCGTCTTGCCCGGGGGCTGTACCTTTATTTCGATACCGCAGTCAAGGATGTTTTCCTCGTCCTCAAGCTCAAGCGCGGCTCTTCCGCCGCCGAAGAGCTCGAGGAAGGTCTCCTTAAAGCTCTCGCTTATCCTGACGAATTCTGTTTTGAATATCTCCTTCATCTCGCCGGTGATATCGGCGATGATGCCTAAAAGCTCGCCTCTCGCCTTCTCGATATCGTCTCTCTGCTCGGTGAGATAGGTATATCTCGTATTGACTCTCTCGAATTCCTCGATAGCTCCGAGGTTCGGAGTGCCAAGCGAGGAAATAGATCTTCTCAGCTCTCCCGTTCTGCGCTTTGCGGCGGGATAGCTCTCTATTTCAAGCCGCTGCTCGCGGGCGGTCGCCCTCGTGAGCTCGTAGCTGTCCCAGAGCTTGTCCGTGATGGTCTTCTCCTCCATCTCGGCAGCCTGGCGCTTCTGCTCTATTCTTGCCGCGTCTCTCTCGAGGTCTATTATCCTCTGATACCTGTCGCGGTACTCCTTCTCGGTTTTCGTGCGCTCGGCCTCGATCCTCAGCTTATCTTCCGTGACGGACTTGAGCTTTGCTCGTAGTCTTTCGGACGCGGCGCGCCTCGACTCGAGCTTTGCCTCGTCAAGGCTTATGCTCCTGCCTATTTCGTCGGCCTCAAGCTTCAGGCTGTCAATGGTCTCGGCCTGCTTCTCCTTATCTCCGACAAGCCCGAGGCGAAGCGCGTCGAGCTCGGTGATCGCGTTCTCCTGGGTTTCACGCTCCGCCGAGAGCGAGGCCATCACCGCCTTGATCTCGGCCTGTTCCGCCATGAGCTCGCGTCTCTTTTCGGAGAGGGCGTCTCTCCCGCCTGATTCGCGCTCGAGCTCGAGCCTTGAGCTCTCCTCAAGCTTCTCAAGTCTGGCAATATCAGCCCGCACGGCGTCGGCTCTCGCCTTAAGCTCGGACGCTCTCTCGCCAGAGCCGTTTCTCTCTGATTTGAGCTCAGCCGCTCTCTCCTCGATTGAGGCAATCAAAAGGCCGTAGTGTTCGCTCGTTCCTCTCAGCCTTACAAGCTCCTCGCGGCAGGCGGAAAGCTCGTCCTCCGCCGTCTTAAGCTCATATTCCGCGGCAGCAAGAGCGCGCTTCTCCGTCTCGAGCGAATTCTCCGCCCGCTGAAGCTCATCGGTCATGCCGCTCTCTTTGTCCTGCAGCGCCTTGAGCTCGTTTGCCCTCGAGAGTATTCCGGAGTTTGATGGTGCGCTTCCGCCCGTCATACTGCCTCCGGCGTTTATGACCTGACCGTTCAGGGTTACTATGCGGAACTTATGAGAGTACTTTCTCGCTATTTTAACCGCGTAGTCGAGGTTCTTTACAACAGCCGTGCGTCCCGCAAGCTGAAGCATTACGCCCTCGTACTTAGGCTCGAAGCTTATGAGGTCCGAGGCAATTCCCTCGAAGCCCTCCTCGTTCTCAATGCCCGGGGCGCTGAGGCGCGAGCCTCGCGTTACATTCAGCGGAATGAAGGTGTTTCTGCCGCCGTCGCGCCGCTCAAGCATATTTATCGCCGCTTTTCCGTCGATATCCGTGCTGACGACGATCTGCTGCAGCGCCGCGCCGAGAGCCACCTCGATTGCGAGGGCGTATTTATCCGGGGTCTTTATTAGCTCGGCGACGGGGGCGTGTATACCGTTCAGCGTACCCCTCTTTGCCTCGCGCATTACGGTTTTGACCGCTTTGCCGTAACCCTCGTAGTCTCTTTCCATATCGCTCAGTATCTGGATACGGCTCTTGAGAGCGTTGTGATCCATTCTGAGGCGCATGCATTTTGAGGACAGCTCCTCGGTCTTCTCGCGCTTTGACATTAAGCGCATGGAGTAGCCCGCGGCGACGTTCTTTCCCGCAGTCTCGCGCTCCTCCGCCTTTGCAATTGCAGCCTCGACCTCGGCCGCCTCTGCTTTTACAGCTTCAAGCTTTTCCGCGTGGGCGGATAGCTCGCGGAGCGCTGCGCTTTCTCTGTCCTCAGCCTCCTGCATAAATGCCGCAAGTCCGCTGAGCTCGCTTTTTGCCTGAGAAAGCTCGGCTGCCGAAGCTCGGTTTTTCTCAGAAAGTTCAACTATCCTGCGCTGGTTTTCGCTCTCCGTATCGGAAAGGGTGGCCGCCCGCTCGGCAAGCTTTGAAAGCTCAAGCTCCTTTTCTCCGAGCTCCTTATCTATTCCGGCGACCCTGTTTCTTCTCTCCTCTATCTGAGCCTCAAGACCGGAGTTCTGCCCCTCCTGACGGAGTATCTCCTCCTCAGCTCTCTCGATGCTCTCCCTGTTATGTCCGAGCCTCGTTCTGAGAACGGCAAGCTCTGATTCTGTCTCGGCTATCATCGCGTCGGACGCCGAGATCTCCGAGCGGACCGTCTCGGCCTCCTCGTCCTTTTCGTGCATTTGGGCGGAAAAGGCCTCGGCAGCCTTATTGACCGCGTCGAGCTCCGCCTTCGCCCGCTCAAGGGCGCCGGAGGAAGCGAGCGCGTCCTCGTTCAGCTTCTTATTCTTCTCCTGCAGCTCGTCGAGCTCATTCATCCAAAGGCTTATCTCAAGCCCGCGAAGCTCGTCTCTGAGTATCAGGTATTTTTTCGCTACCTCGGACTGGCGTCTTAATGGCTCGACCTGCATCTCCAGCTCGGAGATCTTGTCGTTTACCCTCAGAAGATCCTCCTCCGCCCGCTCAAGCTTGCGCTCAGATTCCTCCTTGCGGTGGCGGAAGCGGCTGATGCCGGCGGCCTCCTCGAATATCTCGCGGCGGTCGGTGCTTCTCTGTGACAGGATACTGTCGACCTTTCCCTGGCCGATGATGGAATATCCGTCCCTTCCGAGGCCGGTGTCCATAAAGAGCTCGTTTACGTCGCGCAGCCTCACGGCCTTGCGGTTGATATAGTATTCCGATTCTCCGGAGCGGAAGTATCTGCGCGTTACCTCGACCTCGTCGGACTCGATGCTGAGCCCGCCGTCGGAATTATCCAGCACGAGGGTGACCTCAGCGAAGCCCACCTGAGGCCGCTTCTCGGTGCCGCCGAAGATAACGTCCTCCATCTTTCCGCCTCTCAGCGCCTTTGAGCTCATTTCGCCCATTACCCACTGAAGAGCGTCGGCAATATTCGATTTTCCCGAGCCGTTCGGCCCGACAATGGCCGTGATCGGCTTCTCGAAGGTCAGCCGGGTCTTCTCCGGAAATGACTTGAACCCCCGAAGTTCGAGCGCTTTCAGATACAAGGGTATACCTCCATTGGGCAGGGCGTTTTCCCGCTATGCCCACAATTATCCATAATGCTGTAAGTATACTTGTTTTTCTCCCATTTTTCAAGGATTATTTCAACTAAATATATTGCCCGCCCCCATAAAGGGGCGGGCAGAGTGTTAACTTATCGCCTTGCGATGCACTCGCATTCGGCCTTGGCGCCTTTCGGGAGGTTTGAAACCTCAACGCAGCTTCTTGCGGGGTACGGCTCGGAAAAAAACTCGCCGTAAATCTTATTCAGCGCGGCGAAGTCGCCGATATCGGTAAGAAATACGGTAGTTTTCACCACGTTTTTATAATTGAGACCTGCCTTCTCAAGCACGGCGCCGATATTATCAAACATACGGCGGGCCTGCGTCTCAATGCCGCCCTCAACTATTACTCCGGTGGCGGGGTCGAGAGGTATCTGACCGGAGAGGTAGACGGTATCGCCGCAGTCGATAGCCTGGGAATAGGGGCCGACGGCGGCCGGAGCCTTATCTGTTGCGATCGCTTTCATATCATATCTCCTGTTCGTTTTTTCGATATTATATACCCCGGCCAAAGCAAAGTCAATTTAAAGTATGATGCAGATAAGGCCGCCCGCTCCCTCATTTATTATTCTTCCGAGCGTATCTCTCATCTTTATCTGCGTCTCGGGCGGCATGCTCCTGATTTTTGCCTGTACTGAATCCCCCGCTATATCGTGGAGCGATCTTCCGAATATATTGGACTCCCAGAGCTTGCCGGTATCCCCCTCATATTCCTGCAGAAGGAAGTTTATAACGTCGCCGGAGCTTCGCTCTCCGCCGACGGCGGGGCTTACCTCGGTCTCAACGTCCGTCATTATCATATGTATGCTCGGAGCCGAGGCCTTGAGCCTGACAGAATACTTTCCGCCCCTGCGGACTATCTCCGGCTCTCTGAGCGTAAGGTCGTCCTTTGAGGGCATAACCACCCCGTAACCCGTCTCGCGAACGTCTTTTAACGCTTCCGCGACCTTCTCGTACTCAGACTTGAGGCCCGATAGCTCTGAAAGGAGGGAGATCATATCCCCGTCGTCCTTAATCTCAAAGCCTGTCATCCCGCTCACCGTGGAATAGAAAAGCTCGCGCGGGGCGGCAATATCGATCACAACAGCGCCGCTTCCCATATCCGAGCCTCTGAGCTCGGCGGAAACGTTACCGTCTATCTCGCCTATTCTCAGAGCGGCGGGGCGTGCCTCGCGGATAAGTCTCGCGCCCTCAAGGCTCTCAAGCACGGCGGAGCAAAGCTCCTTTTTAAGCTCGTGGTCGGCGGGCAGGGTCTCCATCCATTCCGGTATGAAAAGCCGAAATTCCCTTATCGGAAATTCGCCGAGCACGGCGCTCATTATCCTTCCTATTTCGTTCTCGCCGAGCAGCATACAGTTTACCGGAAGGCAGGTAACGGAGTGCTCCTCCGCGATGCTCGCGGCAAGCTCAGCCGTCTCGGCCGCTTCGGGATGAGCCGAGTTTAAAAGGACGATAAACGGCTTTCCTAGCTCCTTAAGCTCCCTTATGACCCGAGCCTCGGCGGGAACATAGCTCTCGCGCGGGATATCCGTTACCGACCCGTCGGTCGTGATTACGATGCCTATCGTCGAATGCTCGGCTATCACCTTGCGCGTGCCTGTCTCGGCGGCTACCCGCATCGATACCTCCTCGGGAAACCACGGAGTCGTCACCATACGCTCCTCGCCGTTTTCCGTATCGCCGACAGCGCCGTCCACCATATATCCAACGCAGTCGACAAGGCGGACGGATATAGATGCGTCGCCGCCGATATTCAGGCTGACGGCCTCCTCGGGAACGAATTTCGGCTCCGCCGTCATTATAGTTCTTCCCGAGCCGGACTGAGGGAGCTCATCCTTCGCCCGCTCTCTTACGTAGTCGGATTCTATACCGGGGATCACGAGGGTCTCCATAAATCTCTTTATAAAAGTGGATTTCCCCGTTCTGACCGGCCCGACGACGCCAACGTATACGTCGCCGCCCGTTCTGGCGGCGATATCCTCATAGATCTTCATATTTTCCACTGCATTATCCCCCTTGGCATAATTTCTGTTAATAGGTATGCTTGTTTTAACGGGAGTATGCAGAAAAAAAGCGCGGGACGCAAACAGGAAGCTGCGTCCCGCGCCTATTTTTACCATACGACCACGGTGGTCCAGATCGGGATATTATCGTACATCCATTGGATATCCTCATTATACATTCTCATACAACCGAGGCTGACCGGGAAGCCTATGCTTGGGTCTTTCACCTCGTCCGTTCCGTGATAGAGCAGACGGGAGTGGAAGGCGTATCCGCCCTGATAGAAGTTCACTATAGGCTTAACGTCGTACTTCATCTTATACCAGCCGGGCTGCTTTCCGAACACCTTGAACACTCCTACGGGAGTTACCGAGCCTGGACGCCCCGTGCCGACGACGAATACCTTAATAAGCTTCCAATGGCCCTTGCTGCCGATATACACGTTCGTGCGCTGATACGCGCGGTTTACCCAGATGAGGTACTCCGTCGAGCTTGAATAACCCCTGTAATTTACGAATACCGCCTTTTCATAATCGGTATAGTCATGGTCGAGGGCGTACTGCAGGGTGTAGTCGCCCTCGTACTTATTCGATATTTTCGCGACGACGGATTTATAATCGTGGTCTATGTACTGGGTGAAGTGGTCGCCCTTTTTCTCCGTCTTGCCTTTTTCCGTATGGTAAAGCTCAAAGCCGACAACGGCTGAATCCGGGGTGTAGTCCGACATTATGTAATCGATCTCGAAGGTGTACTGATGCTCCTTGCCGGAGAGAACTATGTCCTCTCTCCCCTCTTCGATGCCGTTTTTATACCAAACGGCAGAGCACTCGGTTCCGCGCTTACCTCCGGTGATATTGACGGTCACTCGCATCGGCTCGCCCTCTTTAAGGCGCTCGGAATGCTCGAAGCTGAGCTTGACCTTTGATATGCTCGTGTTATTGAGCTCTTTTTTTGCCGCCGTCCAAAGCCCCGCCTCGTCCAGCTTCATAAACAGCATTATGAATTCCGCGCGGGTCACGGTTTTAAACACGCCGAGGCGGCCGTCGACCGGGGTTATTATCCCGCGGCTTATAAGCCCGGCGATCATACCTCTCGCTTCGCCCTCGATATACTTTGAGTCGGCAAGAGAGCCGATAACGGAATCGTCCTCCCCTTCGCCTATGCCGGCTGCGGCGGCAAGCATCGTGTAGGCCTTGAGGCGATCGATAGAGCTTGACATATTGTTGCCGGAATTTATGAGTCCCCAGTTCATCGCCTTTTTCACGATATTCTGAGTACGGCTGCCCTCAGATAGTGCGGCGGGATTTTCAACAAGATTCTTGACAATTATCGAAACGGCCTCTTTTTTCGTTATCTCCCTGTCGGGACGGACAGTACCGTCGCCATAGCCGGAGATATAGCCCTTTTCAAGGGCTTTCAGGATATAATTCTCATATTTGTGGCCGGTGATATCCGGCCAGGCTTCGTCAGCAGAAGCAGCGAAGCAAAGGCTCAGCAAAAGGATAATCGAAAGTGCAGCGGAAACAAGGCGCTTAAAGACGTTCAAAGCAATCTCCTCCGATTTTTTGTCTGAAATAGATAATATTCCATAATCAGATAATCGTCAAGAAATAATTTGTAAATAGAGGCGGAGAATGCTATAATGTCTTGGATAATCGAAAAAACACAAAGCCTGTCGGAGGTAGCAATGGACGAAATCGTAAAGCTTCTCGCGGCCGAGCTCAGCGAGAGCGAGGAGCACATAAAAAACGTAATAACACTTTTGGACGAAGGAAACACAATTCCCTTTATCGCGCGCTACCGCAAGGAGCTGCACGGCGCGATGGACGACACCGCGCTGAGGACGCTTGAGACGAGGCTTCAGTATCTGCGCGGGCTTAATGAGCGCAGGGAGTCCGTGCTCGGCTCCATTGAGGAGCAGGGCAAGCTTACAGACGAGCTGAGGGCTCAGATAATGGCCGCCAAGACGCTTGCCGAGCTTGAAGATCTGTACCGCCCGTATAAGCAGAAGCGGCGGACGAGAGCGACCGTGGCAAAGGAGAAGGGGCTTGAGCCTCTTGCGGACCTCATTTTTGCCCAAAAGCGCGACAGTCTCTCCCCTTCCGAGCTTGCTAAGGACTATATCGACCCGGAGAAGGGCGTTGAAACAATAGACGACGCGCTTCAGGGAGCTTCGGATATCATCGCGGAGAGGCTTTCTGACGACGCCGAGCTCCGCAAGCGGCTGAGGGAGTTTATAAAAAAGAACGGGCTTATCCGCTCCGTCGCCGCCTCTGAGGAGGACAGCGTTTACCGCATATATTATGATTTCTCGCAGGCAGTATCGAGGATGGCGGGTCATCAGGTGCTCGCGGTCAACAGGGGCGAAAAAGAAAAAATGCTGAAGGTCAGTCTGGAGCTCGACCACGACAAGGCTATGGGGGTAGTTTACAGATACGCCGTTATGCCCTCGACACCGTGTTCTGAATTTATGAAAGAGGCCGCTCTCGACGCATACGACAGGCTCATTTTCCCCTCGCTTGAGAGGGAGACCCGCTCAGACCTCACCGATATGGCAAGCGAGGGTGCGATAGCGCAGTTTGCTCAAAATCTGCGCCCGCTTCTTATGCAGCCGCCCGTCAAGGGCAAGGTCACGATGGGTCTCGACCCGGGATACAGGATGGGCTGCAAGGTCGCCGTCGTCGACGGTACGGGCAAGGTGCTTGACACCTCGGTGGTCTACCCGACCTACGGCGAGAGGCAGCGCGAGGAGTGCATAGTCAAGCTGGGCGCCCTCGTAAGAAAGCACAACGTCGAGCATATCGCCATCGGAAACGGGACAGCGAGCCGCGAAACGGAGGATATGGCAGTTGAGCTAATCCGCCGCGAGAACCAAAAGGGAGCGCATCTCAGCTATATGATAGTCTCCGAGGCGGGCGCGAGCGTATACTCCGCCTCGAAGCTCGGCGCGGAGGAGTTCCCTCAGTACG
>ONTN01000060.1 GCA_900320765.1 uncultured Eubacteriales bacterium | reverse complement strand
ATGCTCGTGCTCTTCGATGTGGGGTTCACACGGAAGTTGGCCAGGTATTTGGTGGCGGCATTGTAAGGCGACTGGATGGTCACCATCATCATGCTACCGTCGGCCATGCTCGTGTTGCCGTTGGCCACGAAGGTCATGTCGCCTACCTTGGTCTTCAAGGTCTGTGGAAGAGTGGTAAACACCTTGTTGATGCGATACGGGCCAAGTGCGTTACCTTCTTCTGTGGGAACGTAGTAGGTGCCTTTTACCTTGTAGTTGCCCTTCTCGCGTTCAATAGTCAGGCGAATGGGCACATTGAGGCTCTCCAGGTGGGCACCGTCGATGTCTACGGTCACAGGCTGGTTCTTGTAGAGGATTCTGTTCTTTACGCGGCCCTTCATGATGTACGAAGTATACAACTTGAGGTCTCTCACCACGTCGGTGGCAAGGATATGCGAGGAGATAATCTCCATCGCCGAGAACACAGACCCCATGGAGCTGCACGGGTATATGTCGAACGCTGGCTATCCCTTTGTTCGCAGCGCCGTCGCCGAAAGCCTGAACCGCAGGTTCGGAACCGGGTTTACCGGGGAGAATATCATTATGACCGTCGGCGCCGCCGGAGGTCTCAATATCGTTCTCAAGACCCTGCTCAACCCAGACGACGAGGTACTCGTCTTCTCCCCCTATTTCCTTGAGTACGGAAACTACGTCTCAAATTACGACGGCGTTCTGAAGGCCGTTCCCGCCTCGGAGGCTGACGGCTTCCAGCCCGACGCCGCCGCTCTTTATAGCGCCGTAAATGAAAAGACCAAGGCTGTGATTATAAACAACCCTAATAACCCCACCGGCGTTATTTACTCCGAAGAGAAGATAAAGGAGCTTGCCGCCGCCCTCGAAAAGAGGCAGGCCGAGCTCGGAACGAGCATCTATATTATCTCCGACGAGCCCTACCGTGAGCTCGCGTATGACGGAGCAGAGGTGCCCTATATTACGAAGCATTACAGGAACACTATCGTCTGCTACTCGTGGTCCAAGTCCCTCTCCCTGCCGGGTGAGCGCATCGGTTATGTCGTTATCCCCTCCGAGGCCGACGATTCCGCCCTGATAGTCAGCGCTGCCGTTATCGCAAACCGCATTCTCGGCTTCGTAAACGCTCCCGCTCTCCAGCAGAGGATGGTCGCAGCCTGTCTCGATGAGAAGACGGACGTAGGCGCATACGACCGCAACAGGCAGACCCTTTATAACGGGCTCAAAAGCGCCGGCTTCGAGCCGGTCTATCCCTCCGGCGCCTTCTATATGTGGGTAAAGGCGCCCGACGGGGACGACAAGGCCTTCTCACAGAGGGCGAAGAAGTACAATATCCTCTTCGTGCCGGGCTCATCCTTCGCCTGCCCGGGTTACGTCCGGATAGCCTACTGCGTAAGTCACGATATGATTGTCCGCTCTCTCCCCGCCTTCAAAAAGCTCGGCGAGGAATACGGACTTTAAGAAAGGGCATAGAAAATGGAAAATGCGAAAAAAGTAATGCTCTCGGGCATTCAGCCCTCGGGAGATCTTCATCTCGGCAACTACCTCGGCGCGATAAAGAACTGGAGCGTCAGAGCCGACGAGTACGACTGCTACTACTTTATGGCGGATATGCACACGATAACCGTGCGCCAGAATCCCGCAGACCTCAGGCGCAGAACGATTGAGCAGCTTGCCCAGTATATCGCCTGCGGCCTCGATCCCGAAAAGAACACACTTTTCGTTCAGTCTCACGTGCATCAGCACGCCGAGCTTGGCTGGGTTCTCCAATGCTACACGATGTTCGGCGAGCTCAGCCGTATGACCCAATTTAAGGACAAATCGAAGAAGAACGCCGATAATATAAACGGCGGACTTTTCGCCTATCCGAGCCTCATGGCCGCCGATATCCTGCTCTACCAGCCCGATTATGTGCCGGTCGGTCAGGATCAGAAGCAGCACGTTGAGCTCTGCCGCAATATAGTGCAGCGCTTTAACGGGATCTACGGCGAGGTCTTCAAAATGCCGGAGTTTCTTTCTGCAAAGGCCGGAGCGAGGATTATGTGCCTCACTCAGCCCGAGTCGAAAATGTCCAAGTCCCTTCCCGAGGGCTGCGTTTTCCTTATGGAAAAGCCTGACGATATCAGGCGGAAATTCAAGCGCGCCGTCACCGATTCCGACACCGAGCGCTGCGTAAGGTTCGACGCGGAGGCAAAGCCCGGGGTATCTAACCTTATGTCGATATACTCCGCCGTCACCGGCAAGAGCTACGACGAGATCGAGTGCGAGTTCGACGGTCTCGGTTACGGGGCCTTCAAGCCCGCTGTCGGCGACGCCGTCGTTGAGCTCCTTACGCCGATCCGCGAGGAGACCGAGCGCCTTCTCAAGGACAAGGCCTATCTTGAAAGCGTTTACAAGGCCGGCGCGGAAAAGGCCGGCTGGGTCGCGGAGAAGACACTCCGCAAGGTGTATAAAAAAATAGGATTTTTACAGAGATAAAGAGGAGTTCATAATGCAGATCGACGTAACGGTGATAATCAGCGCAGGCCTCAGCCTTTTTGCCGCGATGCTTGTCAGCTTTATTTCAACGCCGCTCGCTAAGGCCTTCGCGAAGAAGGTCGGAGCAATCGACGTTCCAAAGGACGCCCGCAGGGTACACGATCACCCGATCCCCCGTCTGGGAGGCCTCGCCATATTTCTCGGCTTCGTTATCAGCGTAGTGCTCTTCGCGAAGATAGACACTCAGCTTAGGGGCATCCTTCTCGGCTCCGTCGTTATCGTAACGGTCGGGGTCATCGACGATATCACCCCCCTTCCCGCCCTTCTCAAGTTCGGGGTGCAGATAATAGCGGCTCTTATCGCGGTGGCGTTCGGAGTTAAGATCGACCTTCTTTCCAACCCCGCGTGGTGGAGCGCGCGCGAGTATATCGATCTCGGATTTCTCAGCATTCCGCTCACAGTTCTTTGGATAGTCGGGGTCACGAACTCAGTCAATCTTATAGACGGGCTCGACGGACTCGCCGTCGGCGTCTCGGCGATAGCCTCAATGGCAATGCTCGCGATCGCTCTCGTGCTCGGCCAATGGAACACGACGATCGTGCTCGCCGCCCTCGTCGGTGCCTGCGTCGGCTTTATGCCGTATAATATGAATCCCGCAAAGATCTTTATGGGCGATACCGGCGCCCTGCTCCTTGGGTACGTGCTTGCGACAGTATCGGTGACCGGGCTTTTAAAGCTGTATACTATCGTATCCTTCATCGTGCCGCTTATGGCTCTCGGCCTTCCGATTTTCGATACTCTCTTTGCTATAATTCGCAGGCTTTTAAAGGGGCAGAACCCGATGAGCCCGGACAGGGGTCACTTCCATCATAGGCTTATCGATATGGGCCTCAGCCAGAAGCAGGCTGTCGCCATTCTCTACGCGATAAGCGCGATCCTCGGCCTTTCCGCCGTTCTGATTGCAACAAGCGGCGAGATGAAGGCCATAGTTCTCGTCTTCTCCTTCTGCGTCGCAATAGCGATAGGCGTCGCCCTGACGCACGGGCACAAGCACCGCAAGCAGGAGGATGCCGCGCCCGAAGCCGCGGAGACTCCCGAGAACGAAGAAAGCTCCGGAGAAGAGACTAAATAATCGGTCTCTTCCCCGGAGACAGTATTGAAAAAGCCAGAACGCCGAGGATTATCAGAAACTCCTCGTCTCCCGATTCCCGATAAAGAAGGAAGATAAGCGCGAGGAGAATGAGATCGTCTGCGTCAATGCCGAAAAGCATTGGCTTTCCCTTCGGTTTTTCCGTAATTTCATTTTTTCTTTCCGGCCTTGCCGGGGCTTCTTCGAGCCTCGGCTCCTCTTTTTTCTCCGGTTCCGCTCGCACGGTAGCGGGCGTCTTTTTCCTGACGGCGCCGGAGTATGCGGAATAGCGGTTATAGATTGAACTCACCTCCCAGCTCGGGAAGAACGGTCCTTGCGAGCTTCGCGATCCTCGCTATTTTAACGGCGCGTTCAAGATCGGCGCTCCTCTTTTCGCTCAGGAATGGCTTCATCGCCTCGGCGAGCTTCGCCTTGTCGTCGCCCTTGTCCGAAAACTCGCCCATTATGCGGCTGAGAACGCCGAGGAGCTTCGGGTCGAGCATTGGCGCGGCAATTCCGCTCCCTTCCTGTTTCTCTTTTTTCTCAGTTCCTCCCCCGCCGAGCTCCTTGGCGAGCCCCATGATCTTCTCCATATCCTTCGGGGAGGACAGTATGCTGTTTAATGCGTCTTCAAAATCGCTCACCGCCCGTTCCCCTCCTTAATTCAGACGTTTAAGAGCTTTGAGAGCTCCTTGAAAAGTCTCGCTCCCTCTTCCGTTTTAGCTGCCTTTTCGATGGCCGATCTTACCGCGTCCGTGTCTCCGCTTTTCAGCGCCTCTTCCACGTTTTCGTCCTTAAAAATACCCATTACCTTCTGTCCGTCGCTTCCGGACGCTATCTTTTGTATCCCCTCCTTGTTCGCGCTCAGCTTTTTGCCCGCCTCTGAATCAAGGAGCTTTTTTAAATCTGACATCGTTTGCCTCCCCGTTATTTAGTCTACAACAGTATATTCATCCGTTCAAATGAGGTTACTTATATGAAGCTTCTTATTTTCTCCGATTCGCACCGTATGCTCGGCTCAATGGTCGAGGCTGTCGAGGAAGAGCTGCCGGACCAAATATTTCACCTCGGCGATCTTGAGCGCGACGCTCAGTATCTTGCGGACAGGTTCCCGCGTATCCCCATCTGCAGCGTTCCCGGAAACTGCGACCTCTCTCCCAGTGAGGCATACACAAAGCTCGTCACCGTCGGCGGAAAGAGCTTTTTTCTGAATCACGGCCACACCTACCGCGTAAAATACGGATACGACGCGATAATAAACGCGGCCTGCGTCGCCCGGGCTGACGTTCTCCTTTTCGGGCACACCCACCTGCCCTATTACACCGACGTTAACGGGCTCAAGGTCATCAATCCCGGCTCGATAGGCTACGGTGATACCTACGGGGTATTGACGATTGAAAACGGAAGCCTGAATTACGAGATGAAACGCATCTGGTAACTCCGCTTCTTTATAATTTGGTATGTAGCACTACTGGTTTTTCCTAAAAGTCCTCTCGTTTCGTCAAAATATTGTATAATTTTTGGTTGTAATCTCCCATAGATTGTATTATAATTTCTTTTTGGAATTATATTTTTTATAATTGAAGGTTTTTCTTATGGACAGGACTTCTCAGCTTGAACAACTGATACTTTCCGGAAAGCGGGCGCATCTTGTTGGCATCGGCGGCGTAAGCATGTCGCCTCTCGCCTCCGTGCTCATAAAATACGTTCCTCTCACCGGTTCGGATATCCGCGAGAGCACGGTCATTGACGAGCTTCGCTCGAAGGGGATAACCGTCCACATCGGTCACTCCGCGGATAACGTGGTCGGGGCGGATTTCGTTATACGCACCGCCGCCGCCCGCGAGGATAACCCCGAGATCATTTACGCCCGCGAAAACTCTATCCCAGTATTTGAGCGGGCCGAGGCATGGGGCGTTATCATGCGAAAATATAAAAACGCGCTCTGCATCTCGGGAACTCACGGCAAGACCACTACCACCTCGATGGCGACCCATATCCTTATGGCCGCTCAGGCTGACCCCACGGTGATGATCGGCGGAACTCTCCCTCTCATCCACGCCGGATACAGAGTCGGCGGCGGCGACACAATCGTTTTAGAGAGCTGCGAATACTACGACAGCTTCCTTAGCTTCTTCCCCACCGTCGCGGTCGTCCTCGATATCGACGCCGACCATCTCGATTATTTCAAGGATCTCGACGCTATCAAGGCTTCATTCCGCCGCTTCGCCTCCCTCGTCCCCGAAAAGAGCGGCTTCGTTATCTACAATTCCGATGACGCCAATACCGTCAATGCTCTCTCCGGCCTCGATCGTGAGCTTATCAGTTTCGGGCTCGGCGAGGACGCTCTTGTCCGTGCCGCGAACGTTACACGCAGCGAAAACGTCTCCGAGTTTGATATTCTCGTCAAGGGTGAGCAATACTCGCACGTTTCCCTCCACGTGCCAGGGCTTCACAACGTTAAAAACGCCCTTGCGGCGGCTGCAGCGGCCTGGGTGCTCGGCATTGACGGCGACGCTGTGAGCCGCGGTCTCTCCACCTTCGGCGGAGCCGAAAGGCGCTTTCAGTACAAGGGAAGCTGCAACGGCGCCCTCGTTTACGACGATTACGCCCACCACCCGCAGGAGCTTCACGCACTTATCGACGCGGTTCTTCCGCTTCGGAAAAACCGCGTGATCATTGCCTTCCAGCCGCACACCTACACGAGGACGAAGGCTCTTTTCTCCGACTTCGTTTCTGAGCTCTCGCGCTGCGACAAGGTGTTCCTGGCCGAAATCTACGCGGCCCGCGAGCAGAACACTATAGGCATCTCCTCTGCAGATCTGCAGAAGGAGCTTCCCGGCAGCGTTTTCTGCCCGACCTTCCCTGAGCTTGCCGCCGCGCTCGAGCGCGAGGCCCAGACCGGCGATATAATACTGACCGTCGGTGCCGGAGATATCTACACCGTCGGCGAGATGATAGCGAAATAAACTTCACAAAAGAAGAGCGCCCTGCCTGAAATATCAGGCAGGGCGCAATATTATTATATTCAGTCAAGCTTTTGCGCTTTTACAAGCGAGGCGTAGGCTCCGTTCTTCTCCATGAGCTCGGAGTGGCTTCCCTCTTCCTCTATCCGCTCGCCCTCGATGACAGCTATCTTGTCGGCTCCGCGGACGGTGGAGAGGCGGTGGGCTATCACTATACTCGTTCTGCCCTTTGAGAGCTTGTCGAGGCTTTGCTGTATCCTCTGCTCGGTTATGCTGTCGAGCGCGCTCGTAGCCTCGTCGAGTATGAGTATCGGCGGATTCTTTAAGAAAACTCTCGCGATGGACAGGCGCTGCTTCTGTCCGCCCGAGAGCATTACTCCGCGCTCGCCGATATAGGTATCGTACCCCTCAGGCATCTCCATTATCTCGGCGTGTATCTCGGCACGTTTCGCGGCCTCTTCTACCTCTTCATCGGTCGCGTCCGGCCTTCCGTACCTGATATTTTCCCTGACCGTTCCGGCGAACATAAACACGTCCTGCTGGATTATGCCGATATTCCGTCTAAGACTGTCCTGAGTTATCGAGCGGACGTCCTTGCCGTCCACGGTTATCCTGCCGCCCGTAACGTCGTAAAACCTCGGAAGAAGATGGCATAGTGTCGTCTTTCCGCCGCCGGACGGGCCGACTACGGCAAGGCTCGTGCCGCTTGGCACCTTGAGCGTCACGTTTTTCAGTACCTCGGTTCCGTCGGAATATGAGAACGAAACGTTGTCAAAAAGAATGTCGCCCTTTACGTTTTTGAGCTCCTCTGCGTCTTTGGCGTCCTTTATCTCCGGCTCCGTCCGCATTATCTCAAGGAAGCGCTCAAAGCCGGCGCTGCCCTGGGTGTACTGCTCCATAAACATAACGAGCTTTCTCAGCGGCGAGAGAAAGGCGGAGACGTAAAGCGTGAAGGTCACGAGGTCTATGTAATCCATTCTGCCGAGCATAATAAGCACACCGCCCGCGCCGATCACGAGCACCTGCATAGCTCCGGTGGAAAATTCCATCCCGCTCTGGAACATACCCATGGCCTTATAAAACTCGCGCTTCGCCGTTTTGAAAATGCCGTTTGCCTCGTCGAATTTCTTTTGTTCCTCTTTCTCGTTCGCAAAGGCCTTCGCCGTTCTGACCCCGCTTATGCCGCTCTCGATTGCGGCGTTTATCTCAGCCGTCTTCTTCCGCACGTCCTTGCT
>ONTN01000053.1 GCA_900320765.1 uncultured Eubacteriales bacterium | reverse complement strand
TTAAAGGCGTTCATAGCCGCCGAGACTGCCGAGGACTGGGTGAGTATGTCGGCGCAGTATGCTCCGCGCTCGACCATACCGCGTATTCCCCGTATCTGGCCCTCGATGCGGCTCAGCCTGTTCATAAGGCACTTTATCTCGGCCTCGGAGCGCTCCTTCGTCTTTCCGCTGCAGCAGTTTTCCATTAGTATCACCTCTAAATACCCCGGTAGGGTATTTATACTATATACCCCTTGGGGGTATTTGTCAAGCAAAAAAAGGAGCAAGTCAAGCTTGCTCGCTTTTTCACCTTTCCGGCAGGTAGCCGATGGGATTTACCCTTTCATTCGTTTCAGTCCTCACCTCGAAATGGAGGTGGGGGCCGGTTGACTGGCCTGTTGAGCCGACGAGGCCGATTATCTCGCCCTGCTTTACCCTGTCGCCGACCTCAACGAGCCTCTTGGACATATGGGCGTAGCAGGTGACGAGTCCGTTATCGTGCCGTATTTTGATGAAATTCCCGTAGCTGTTGTCCCAGTCAGACCAGATAACCTCGCCCGCGTCGGCGGCGGCTATTTCGTCGCCGCGGTTAGCCGCGATATCTATGCCCCTGTGATTTGACGAGCCGCCCTTTATATGGCGTCTGCCGAAGGGCGAGGTTATCTGCCCCTCGATCGGCCATATGAAATAGCCGGAGGAGACGTAGCTCAGCTTCTCCTCATATTCTACAAGCAGAGCATCCGCAGCAGCGGCAGCATCTCTCACACTTTCCGACGCGGCCATCATTGCCGACGTCAGAACGGAGGAGACCTCCTCAGAGGCAACGGACGGGGCGCGGACGATCACCGTTACCGCCTCCGGCGCGGGTTCAACGGCCGCCGCCTTCACCGCCGAGGGGAGAAGGGAGAGGCTGAGCGCCAGAAGCGAGGCCGCCGCCCGCCCGCGAATTGATGTTCTTTTTTTTCGATCCATATATAAAACTCCGTTTTTTTGTTATCCAGAATAAGTTACAAAACGGTAACAAACTGTAATATAGCCTATTTTATGCGTTTCGTCAAGCTTTATTATGGAATAATCAGGAAAAGCGGCGCGTAATATTAGCTGACGGGAGGGATAGCAATGTCTTATGAAACGGCGGTAAAGGCTGCGGAGCTTCCGCACAATCTGACGCTGGAGGGCAGGAGAAAGCTCACGGTTTCCGGTGTGACGGACGTTGAGAGCTTCAACGAAGAGGAGGTAGTGATGTCCTCGTCCTCGTGGACTATGATAGTGCGCGGAAGCGAGATGCATATGGATAGGCTCAGCGTCGATTCCGGCGACGTAGTGATTACGGGCAGGATAGATTCAATGAGCTATGAGGACGCGGCCCCCGTTAAAGAGGGCTTCTTCAAGAGGCTTTTAGGATGAGCCTCGACCTCGGGATCGGGTTTCAGGCGGTCGAGGCTCTGTGGTCGGCCGCCCTCGGAGCCCTTCTCGGAGCGGTTTACGACCTTTTCCGCGCCGTTCGGCACAGGCGGCCGTCCGCAGTTCTCAGCTTTATCCTCGACGCCCTGTTCTGGCTAATTGCGGGTCTCGCCCTCTTTCTTATTAGCTTCGCAATAGGCGGGGGCAAGCTTCGGGTGTTTATGACCCTGGCTGCGGGAATAGGGGCTGTCCTTTATTTTCTTGCGCTCAGTCCCGCCGTGCTGTATATTTTTGATTTTTTTATCGGCGGAGCGGACAGACTCCTTGAATTTGTCGCTTTTCCTCTCAAAAAAATTGGATTTTTTGTAAAAAAACTCTTTTCAAGCTTGAAAGAAAGGTATAAAATAATAAAGTCAGGCAGGATAGCGCGAGCCTCCGTGCAGGACGGGAAAGGGGGGAGACCCTTTGAGACTGAAGCGCACAGGTATTTTTACGAAGGTCATCATAGTGGTCCTTCTTCTGTACGCGGTGACGACTCTCATCGTGCTTCGCGGAAAAATAGAGACCGCGGAAGCAAAAAAGGACGAGCTTATAAAAGCCCGCGCCGATAAGACGGCTTCCATCGACGATATGCAGTACGCTCTCGATCACAGCGGGGACGACGAGGTGCTCGAGGACCTCGCCCGCCGCGAGGGTATGGTATATCAGGACGAGGGCGTCGTAATCGCCGGCTGATTTGTATTATTTTATAGACAGAGGGACTTCTTCAATATGAAAATAGAAAAAGGCGAAATACTTCAGGGGAAGGTAACGGGAATAGCAAAATTCGGGGCGTTCGTTGAGCTCGCTCCGGGTAAGTCCGGCCTTGTCTACATATCCGAGATAGCGAATACCTTCGTCAAGGAGGTCTCCGACCATCTCTCCGTCGGCCAGGAGGTAACGGTCAAGGTCGTCAGCATCGACGAGCAGGGCAGGATAAACCTCTCCATCAAGCAGGCGCTTCCCCCACCCGAGAAGAAGGAGCCGCCGAGGCGCGAGCCCGTTTATCAGTCCGCGCCGGTTGAGGAAGTCGCCGGGGAGAGCCAGGACGCCGGCTTTGAGGATAAGCTGAAGAAGTTTATGAAGGACTCTGAGAGCCGCCTCTCCGATATAAAGCGCCAGCGCGATGCCAAGGGCGGCGGAAAAAGAAGAAGATAACGAAAACTCATCGCCGGATCAAACGATCCGGCGATTTTCGTTATTCAAAAAGCTCGGTCGATAAATAGCGATCGCCCGTGTCGGGCAGGAGGACTACGACCGTTTTTCCCTTTGCCTCGGGTCTCTTCGCGACCTCGACCGCAGCCCAGAGCGCCGCCCCGGAGCTTATGCCGACAAGTACGCCCTCGCTTTTGCCGACATACCTTGCAAGGGCGAAGGCGTCGGAGTCGGAGACCGGGATGACCTCGTCCAAAAGCTCCCTCGCGAGTATGGACGGCACAAAGTTTGCGCCGATGCCCTGGAGCTTATGCGCCCCCGCCCGTCCCTCGGTAAGCAGGGGGGAGGACGCGGGCTCAACAGCTATTATTTTCACGTCCTGCTTCTTTTCCTTTAAATAACGGCCGACGCCCGTTACCGTTCCGCCAGTACCGACTCCGGCGACGAAGTAATCGACCTTGCCGTCCGTATCCTCGAATATCTCCGGACCGGTCGTGAGGTAATGCGCCTCGGGATTAGCAGGGTTATCGAACTGGGCGGGAATGAAGGAGCCGGGGATAGAGGCGTGGAGCTCCTCGGCCTTTTCGATGGCGCCCGCCATACCCTTCGCCCCATCGGATAGGACGAGCTCGGCGCCGTAGGCCGCCATGAGCTTTCTGCGCTCAAGGCTCATCGTGTCGGGCATAACGATTATCGTTTTATATCCTCGCGCCGCTCCGACTGCGGCAAGGCCGATGCCCGTATTTCCGCTCGTCGGCTCGATGATAACGCTGCCGGGCGCTATCAGCCCGCGCCTTTCCGCGTCGTCGAGCATATTTTTGGCGACTCTGTCCTTGGCAGAGCCCGCGGGGTTTAAGTATTCGAGCTTCGCGATAAGCCTCGCCTCAAGGCCGTACGCTTTCTCAATATGTGTAAGCTCAAGAAGCGGGGTGCCGCCGATGAGCTGGTCAAGCGAGGTAAAGATCTTTTTCATATCCTGTTCTCCTGTCGTTTTTAGAGAAAATAGAAATTTATGCGGAACATTTGATAAACTGACGCAGTCATATATATGAACGGAAAATAATGGCACGCCAAAAGGAGGTCAAAGAATGACAATGAAGAAAAAACGGGGTCTCACGCTCCTATGCGCCTTAGCCGCGGCGGCTGCTCTTGTAAGCTGCGGGCAAAAGGCGGAAGTCGAGGCTTTGCCAGAGCCCGCGATAGACGGATACACGAACGGAGTGAGCGACGCCGTCCTTCCCGCGGAAGGCTGCGACCTGTCAAACGACACGGTTGAGCCGGAGGAGCCGCCTGAGCAGCAGCGGAGGCCTGAGCAGGAGCCCGCTGAGCAAGCGCCTATAGAGGAAGCGGCGCCGGAGCCGGAAGAGGCGGAAGCGGAACCCGTTGAGGAAGAACAGGCGAAGCAGGAAGAGCCGCCTGAATATGAGCCGGAAATAATATGGACCTCAGACAGCGAGGCGCTTTCGATATCTGAGGAGTATATCAACGTGAGATTCGTTTCCGGATTTATAAAGCTCAATAATGACAAGCTCGCGGCGCTTGAGGAAAGAACTCTGAGAGAAAACCGTAACGACGATGATTTCGGCACGGTCAAAGAGCTTGAGGAGAGATACGGAGTCGACCTTCTTGAGCTGCCGGGGATTGTGAACACGGGCGTGCGCCTCTTTGAGGGAAGGGCGTCGGAGACCGAACGGGAGATTTCCGCCTGCGTAGCAGCCGGCTTTTGGGAGACGAGGACGGAAGACGGGTATGCGGGAATAGATTTCAGGCTTCTCACCGAGGGCGAGAAAAAATATGAAATGGGCGGCTACAGTATTCCCAAAGCAATGATGACACTTGAAAAAACCGGGGACTACTTTTCGGAAAACCTCGGCGTTACGGCAAAGATAATCGTCCTGACGAATAATGACCCGGACTTAAAGGAGTGGTCGTCCGCCTACGCCTCATTTGAAAAGGACGGGATAGGCTACATTGTCCGCAAAAACGCAAAGGGCGCCGACAACGCGGCAAAGGCGGTTTGCGCTATTCTTGAAGAGCTCAGATACAATTAAGTCATTTTCTCTCAAATTCAAAGCTTCTGTACTGGATAGCCTCGGCGATGTGCGCCGGGGCTATTTTTTCGCTGCCCTCGAGGTCGGCGACGGTGCGGGCGACGCGGAGTATCCTGTCATAGCTCCTCGCTGTGAGGCCGAGCCTGTCGAAGGCGCTCTTTAAAAGAGCCTCGCAGCTTTTGTCAAGCTCGCAGAATTCGTGAAGTCGGGAGGAGGCGACGGCGGAGTTCGTCTCCACGCCGCTTTTCTCGTACCTCTTTCTCTGTATCTCGCGGGCCCTGTCCACCCGCTTCTTTATCTCGGCGGAGGAGTCGGAGCTTTTTTTATCCCTCAGCTCGTCAAACTCGAGGGAGGGGACCTCAACGTGGATATCTATCCTGTCGAGCAGGGGACCGGAGACCTTCGCCCTGTAATCGAGAACGCTCTTCTCCGAGCAGGTGCAGCGGCCTGAGGGGTGGCCGTACCACCCGCAGCGGCAGGGATTCATAGCGCAGACCAGCATAAAGCGGCTCGGATACCTCGCCGTGCCCGCGGCGCGGGATATCGTTACGACCCCGTCCTCGAGGGGCTGGCGCAGAGCCTCGATAACGTCCCTGTGAAACTCCGGCAGTTCGTCGAGGAAGAGGACCCCGTTATGCGCGAGGCTTATCTCGCCCGGCTGGAGCTGAGCCCCGCCCGCCATGGCGGAATAGCTCAGAGTGTGATGCGGGGCGCGGAAGGGACGCTCGCCCGTCACTCCGCGCTTGCCGACTAATCCCGCGACAGAGTATATTGCCGTCGTCTCTAAAATCTCGGCGCGGCTCATATCGGGCAGTATCGTTGGAAGCCTTTTCGAGAGCATACTCTTTCCGGCGCCCGGAGGGCCGATTAGCAGTACGTTGTGCCCGCCGGCGGCGGCGACCTCGAGGGCGCGCTTCACGTTCTCCTGACCCTTGACCTCGGAGAAATCGACGGCGCAGCCCGGGCTGGAGCTCACCTCGGGCATAGGCGCGGGAGCTATAGGCTCAGACCCGTCGAGATGTGACAGAAGCTCCTTAACGTGGGCTACGGGTATGACCTCGCAGGTACCGGCAAAGGCGGCCTCCGCCCCGTTCGCGGCGGGGACGAAGATGCGGCGTATACCGCAGGAGCCCGCCCTCAGCGCCATGGAGAGCACGCCGGGCACGGGGCGCACCTCGCCCGAAAGGCTGAGCTCGCCCAAAAAGGCGCAGTCTGCGGGCAGGGGCTTTATTATCTCAGAGGCGGCGAGTATGGCGAGGAATACGGGGAGGTCGTACATACTGCCCGCCTTTTTCCTGTCCGCAGGGGCAAGGTTAACCGTCACCCTCGAGGGCGGGAACTTGAAGCCGCAGTTTTTTATAGCGGAGCGAACTCTCTCGCGGCTCTCCTTTACCGCGGCGTCGGGCAGACCCACCATCTCAAAGGCGGGCAGCCCGCCCGCTATAGAGCATTCCACGGAGACGTCAAAGCCCTCTATACCAGACAGGCCGAAGGAACGTACCCTCTGCACCATACAGCATCTCTCCTTACGTTAGAATACAGAAAGGGCGTCCGGCTTATTTAAAAACGGACGCCTCATTATTTATTTTGCGTAGATAAGATATACGAGCCAGTTTACAAACTTGGACGGCAGGAGCTTATTTAACGCGACGAAAAGCTTATATGTAAAGCCGATCGTTTTTGCCGGGGGAACGCTCTTTTTAAGCGAGACGTTCGCGAGGAATTTTCCCGCGACGGAGGGATCCATACCGTTCTCCTCGTCGTGCTCCATCGTGGCGACGGAGCGGGAAATGCGGCCGGAGTATTCCTCGTCGCCGGCGGGGCTTTTCTCCCTCGCTGCGGTAAAGCCGGTCTTGATATCCCCGGGCATAACGGCAACGGCGGTGATCCCGTAGGGTCTTACCTCATTGCGCAGGGCGGAGATATAAGCGTTTATCGCCGCCTTTGAGACGGAGTAATATGTCTGGAAGGGGATGGCTATAGGCCCGGCGACGCTGGAGACGGCGACTATGCGGCCGAAGCCCTGCTTTCTCATATACGGCAGAGCGGCCTTCACGGCGTTCACGACGCCGAAGAAGTTTACGTTAAGCTGCTTCTTCGCCGCCTCGAGCTCGGTGAACTCAACGGCGCCCGAAATGCCGAAGCCGGCGCAGCAGACGAGAATATCGAGTTTGCCCTCGGCCTTGATAACTTTTTCGACGGCGGCGGCCATATCTGCCTCGGAGGTGACGTCGCCGCGAACGTGGGTAACGCCCTCGGTATCACAGTCGCGGCGGGAGATCTCGTAAACCTTAACGCCGCGGTCGCGCAGAGCCTTCGCCGCCTCGAGCCCTATGCCGGAGGAGCCTCCCGTCACTAAAGCAGTCTTCATTCGCAGATACCGTTTCTCTTGAGCACCCTATAGGTGATGTCGGCGGCCTCGTCGCAGACGGGCTCGGTGTGAGTCGCCATAAGGCTCGTTCTGAGGAGGCACTCGTGAGGCGCGGTTGCGGGGGGAACGGAGGAGTTTACGAAAACGCCCTCGTCGTAGAGCTCCTTCGCGATGCGGAAGGTGTCGAGCGGCTCATAGGTGAAAATCGGGATAATAGGCGTGCGGCTCTCGCGGATCTTTATGCCCCTGTCGGTGAGGCACTTGCGCCAGTAGCAGGAGATCTCGTCGAGCCTCGTTACGATCTCGGGATGCGCCTCGAGGTGATCGAGAGCGGCTATCGCGGTGGCGCAGGAGGCCGGAGTGATGGAAGCGGAGAAGATGAAGGGACGGGAGGAGTGGCGCACGAACTCGATAACGCGCTTGTCCGCTGCCATATATCCGCCGAGGGAGGCGAGGGACTTCGAGAAGGTGCCCATATAGATGTCGACCTCGTTCTCAAGCCCGAAGTGGCTCGCGGTGCCGCGGCCGCCCTCGCCGAGAACGCCGAGACCGTGAGCGTCGTCAACCATAACTCTTGCCCCGTATTTCTTCGCGAGGGCGCAGATCTCGGGGAGCTTCGCTATGTCGCCGCCCATTGAGAACACGCCGTCCGTTACGATAAGGGCGCCTGCGTCCTCGGGCACGCGCTGAAGCTGCTTCTCAAGATCCTCCATATCGTTGTGGCGATAGCGGAGCATCGTGCCGTAAGATAGCTTGCAGCCGTCGTAGATACTGGCGTGGTTCTCCCTGTCACAGATAACGTAGTCGCCGCGCTGGACGACTGCGGAGATTATGCCGAGGTTAGACTGGAAGCCGGTCGAGAAGGTGGTGACGGCCTCCTTGCGTAAAAACTTCGCAAGCTTCTCCTCAAGCTCCATATGAAGCTCGAGCGTGCCGTTAAGGAAGCGGGAGCCGGAGCAGCCGGAGCCGTATTTCTCGATAGCCTTTACACCGGCCTCGATGACCTCGGGGCAGGTGGTAAGACCGAGATAGTTATTTGATCCGAGCATTATGCGGCGCTTGCCCTCCATAATGACCTCGGGAGCCTGCTTTGACTCAAGGCAGTGGAAATAGGGGTAGATGTTCTCGGCCTTCATCTGAGTAACGAGGTCGAGCTCCTGGCATTTTTCGAATATATCCTTCATTCGGCGGGTCCCTCCATATAATAAAAATCGAATTGTTTTCTGCTTATAATAGCTGATGAAAGCATACTACTACCTTTTTTAAAATTTGTCAAATAAAAGGGGAATAATTGTGCGCTTTCA
>ONTN01000149.1 GCA_900320765.1 uncultured Eubacteriales bacterium | reverse complement strand
TCGGGGCGGACAATCCCGGGGTTCAGGTAGATTTTCCCAAGATGCTCCGCAGCGGCATCACAGGTTCCTTCTTCGCCTTGTACATCCCCGCCAGGCTGAGCAACGAAGAGGCTACGGCCTACGCTTTCGCCCAGCTGGAGGAACTCAAAAGGCAGGTGGCGGCCAATTCCGACAAGGTCGCTTTCGCCACCGACAGGGAATCAATGCTTGAGAACGCCTCCAAGGGGCTCGTATCGATATTCAGCCCTGTCGGAGATCTTGTTTTTCAGGTTTGCGTAGGCTATTGCGGAGCAGACGGAGTCGGTATCCGGATTTCTGTGTCCGATTACCATTATCTTCTTCTTTTTCTTCTCTCCGGACATAGTGCACGCCCCTTTCGTAGGGTTATATTTGTGCTATTATAGCATAAATATAAAATAGATAAAAGATAAAAATTCGGGGTAACGCAAAATATTACCCCGAATTATTTTATAGCTTTTTTATTATGCTTATCAGTTCATCTTCGCTGTCGGCAAATAAAACGCCTGAGAGCTCTTCTTCCTTTATGAGCTCCTCGGATATCATCGACGAAAAAAGCTGCTTTAAAGGCTCGTAAAAGCCGTTATAATTAAAAATAATCATCTTTTTAGCGATCATACCCATTTTTATCATTGAAACGGTATCGGCGATCTCCTCGAGGGTGCCTGTGCTTCCCGGGAAGGCGACGAATACGTCGGAAAGCTCAATAAGCTTTTCCTTGCGCTCGTTCATACTCCTCGTGACTATAAGCTCGGTAAGACCCTCAAGCTGGAACTCGGCCTCGATAAAGAACTCCGGCTCGACTCCGATGACCTCGCCTCCGGCGTCAAGAGCGCTTATCGCGATCTCACCCATAAGCCCGGATTTGCTGCCTCCGTATATAAGTCGGTGACCGCTTTCGGCGATGAATCTTCCGAAGCGCCTTACCGTTTCCTTATAAGCCTCGCTTTTTCCGTCCTGCGCGCTGAGATAAACGCAAATATTCATATCAGTACGCTATTCCCCAAACGACCATCTTGTCAGCCTTCTGTCCGCATACGGGGCAGGTATCGGCGATGTGCTCCTGGGCGAAGGGGATATTGCGGCTCGAAACTCCGGCGAGCTCCTTCATCCTGACCTCGCACTCCTCGTTTCCGCACCACATCGTCTTAACGAAGCCGCCGCCGTTATCCATAATGCTCTTGACCTCGGAAACCTCGGTGGCAGCATAGGTATGCTCGTTTAAATTTGCAAGGGCCTTTTCATAAAGGCCGTCGCGTACTTTCTGAAGAAGCTCGGGAAGCTTAGCGACAAGCTCGTCAAGGGAAACGGTGACCTTTTCGCCGTTATCGCGCCTTGCTACTACGCACTGGTTCGCCTCGATATCTCTGGGTCCGAGCTCAATCCTGAGGGGAACTCCCTTCATCTCCCACTCGGAGAACTTCCAACCGGCGGAGTTATCGGAGAAGTCGCCCTTTACGCGGATGCCGGATGCCTCGATAGCCTTGACGACCTCCTCGGACTTTTCAAGCACTCCGGGCTTATGCTGAGCGATCGGGAGAACTACGACCTGAATGGGAGCGATGGCAGGGGGGAGAACGAGACCGTTATTATCTCCGTGCGTCATTATAACGGCGCCGATAAGCCTCGTGGTGCTGCCCCAAGAGGTCTGGAAGGGATATTTGAGAGTATTGTCGCGCCCGGTGTAAGTAACGCCGTAAGCTCGGGAGAACTTGTCGCCGAAATAATGGCTCGTGGCAGACTGGAGCGCCTTATGATCCTTCATCATAGACTCGATGGAATAGGTGGCCACAGCTCCGGCGAACTTCTCCTTTTCAGTCTTGCGGCCCTTGACGACGGGCATGGCGAGCACCTTCTCGCAGAAGTCGGCGTAAAGGTTGAGCTGCTGCTCGGTCTCGGCGAGAGCCTCCTCAGCCGTCTCGTGTATGGTATGACCCTCCTGCCACCAGAATTCTCTCGAGCGAAGGAAGGGACGGGTGGTCTTTTCCCAGCGGATAACGGAGCACCACTGGTTATAGAGCATAGGAAGCTGGCGATAGGTCTGAAGCACGTTTGCCCAATGGTCGCAGAACATGGTCTCGCTCGTGGGGCGGAAGGCAAGCCTTTCTTCAAGCTTTTCAGAGCCGCCCTCGGTTACCCATGCGCACTCTGGGGCAAAGCCGTTTACAAGCTCGCCTTCCTTCTTGAGAAGGCTCTCGGGAATGAGTACGGGCATCGCCACGTTTACATGCCCGGTTTTCTTGAACTCGGCGTCCATTATGCGCTGGATATTCTCCCAAATGGCGTAGCCGTAAGGGCGAAGAATGGTAAAGCCCTTAACGCTTGCGTATTCAATAAGCTCAGCCTTTCGGCAAACGTCGGTATACCACTGTGCAAAATCAACGTTCATATCGGTGATTTCTTTATTTTTCATTTCCTTTGCCATATCGTTTTCCTCTTATTTCAAAAAATAAAATCAAAGATATTTTAATGTCAACACCCCGGATTGTCAAGGCGGATTTGACTTTACGTTTTTTCTTTTAAATCCATCGTCATAATGCGAAAATACTTAAATAATTATTGCAAAAATTTAGTTAAAATAGTACAATACCTTTATATGAGCAAGGAGGTCGACGGCATGAAATACAGTATTTGCGATGGATGGGAATTTACGGAAAACTGGTCCGATGATTTCCTGAACGGAAAGGAGTCCGGTGCTCCGGTCAGGATACCTCATACGGTCCGTGAGCTTCCCCTGCATTACGTCCTGAACGAAGATTACGAAATGATATGCGGATACCGCAAAAAGCTCAATATATCCGAAGACCTTGCCGGAAAACGCGTGCTTCTCCGTTTTGACGGAGCCGCGCACATTGCGGACGTTTTCGTAAACGGAAAGCATGCAGGAACGCATAGATCGGGCTATACCGCATTTACCTTTGATGTGACCGAGCTTGTTTCAAAAGGTGAGAACTCCATAGCCGTAAGGCTCGATACAACTGAGAACGGCGCCGTTCCTCCGTTCGGCTTCGTTATCGACTATCTGACCTATGGCGGCATATACAGAGAGGTTTGGCTTGAAGTAAGGCCGGAGACATATATTGAGGACGTCTTCGTTCAGACGCCCGATCTTTCCACCGTAAAGGTTTTGCCTAAGCTTAACGGCACGGCGGAAAAAATAACGGTAAAGATTTACGATCCTGACGGCGCTCTCGTCTGTGAGGAGACGGGTAATAAAAGCGAGTTTACGTTTTCGCTCTCGGCCGCAAATCCGTGGAGCATAGACGAGCCGAACCTCTACCGCTGCGAGGTAACGGCGGGCGAGGACGTTTACACTACAGCCTTCGGAATCAGGACGGCTGAGTTTAAGGCGGACGGCTTTTATCTAAACGGGAAAAAGACCTTCCTCCGCGGTCTTAACCGCCACCAGTGCTGGCCATATATCGGCTACGCGGCTCCAGAGAGCCTTCAGCGGGAGGACGCGAGGATACTCAAGGAGGAGCTCAGCTGCACCGCGGTAAGAACCTCGCATTATCCGCAGAGCCATCATTTCATTGACGAGTGCGACAGGCTCGGG
>ONTN01000133.1 GCA_900320765.1 uncultured Eubacteriales bacterium | reverse complement strand
GTTTTCAAAATAGCGTCCTCCTAAAAATACAGTTGTTTTAGAAAGACGCTGATACTCGTTTGACGGACATTTCATACCTCTGTTTATATAGCAGTTATTCGTCTTGTAATATCTTTCTCGCAGTGATTACCTCAGCAGCGCGTAAAGAGCTCCGCCACTTCTGTCAGATTATGAACGGTATAGTCGGGCAGCTCCTCTTTCGCTTTCGGCTCTGCGCAGCCGCCGTAGCCCTGCCTTATCCAAACGGTGGTCATTCCGATTTTGTTTGCTGGGATAATGTCGTTGTCGATCCTGTCGCCGACCATCACCGATTCTTCGGGCTTGCAATTTGCACGGTCAAGTGCAATTTGGAAAATCTGCAAATCGGGCTTAGCAACGCCTTCCTCGGCGGAGGCGACAACAAGGTCTAAGTATTGCCTTATACCAAAAGCAGTTAGCCTTTTCTCTGTACCGAAATCCTGATTTGCTATTATACCAAGCTTATATTGTTGACTGAGTCTTAGCAGTATTCCTTTCGCATCCGGGTATAAGGCTTCTAAATCATGGCGCCATGCAGGAACCTTCGCTCCGTAGTCTGCGGCAACCGACACAATAGGCTTCTGTTCGGTTGTAGCGCGTTGTTTCACTTTTGTGATAAACTCATTTATGTCGATGTTGTTAATTCGCGTTATTTCCCTGATCCTGTTATCATAAACCGCGCTTTCGTCAACGAGGGTTGAGCCTATATCGAAAAAGATCCATCTGACGTCTTTCATACAGCGCAACCCCCGGTTTTTTATTCTGCATTTCATTCTAACAAGAGCCTAGGAAGAAAGCAAGGATAATCCCTTTAAGCCTTCCCCTTTGGGGAAGGGGGACCGCGCTTGCGCGGTGGATGAGGTCAACCTCTTCAGCTCAATCGCCGCTTCACGTCGGACACCTCATCAGTCACTTCGTGACAGCTTCCCCCAAGGGGAAGCCTTTTATTTCAGAAACCCTAACAGCTTCTTCTTTTCGTATGGCTCGGTCGCAACGGAAAGCACCTTATAACCCGTTTTCTCGATGCTCTCCCGAAGGGTTTTCTCGTCAAGCGGCTCTGCGGAGATTATCTCAGTTATTCCCTTCTTAAATGATGAGCTTACCTTTGAAACGTCTGCTTCCTTCCTCACGGCGTCGTTAACGTGGCTCTCGCACATCGTGCAGGCCATACCGTCTATTCTAAGCGTTGTTTTTATCATATCGCATCTCCTATAATACGTCAAGGGCGGGGAAACCCCCGCCCTTATTTGTTATTTTCGGCTCGCGCAGCCGGAGCATCCGGCGCAGCCTCCCGAACAGGAGGCGCAGCCCGTACAGCCGGCGCAGGCGGACGGTTTGCCCTTGCGGGGCACTATGTTCCAGAGGCTGACAGCCACGAGGCCGAGAACTGCGGCGGCGCACACTATAGTGAGCCAGTTTGCGGCTATCCACTGAAACATCTTATTTCGCCACCTTTGCTTTAAGTCTGAGGTGATTATCGTCGTAGGGGTTCTTGCGGACGACGAGATATACGAGAGCGGCAAGGGCGATGAAGGCCAGAACAGTCCATACGGAGAAGCCCACGCCGAAGAAGAGACCGACAACGTTATATGCGATAAGGGCGATAACGTAAGCCCAGGCGCACATATAGCCGATAGCTCCAAGCGTCCACTTCGCGTTGTTCATCTCGCGTTTGATGGCGCCCATAGCGGCGAAGCAGGGAGCGCAGAGAAGGTTGAAGCACATAAAGCTGTAGCCTGCGATGCCGGTAAACATCTCGCCGACGTTGCGGGCGAGGGGGCTTCCGTAAAGAACGCCCATAGTACCGACAACCTCTTCCTTTGCGACAAGGCCGGTAACGGTGGCAACGGTGGCCTGCCAGTTGCCGAAGCCGAGAGGCGCGAAGAGCCATGCTACTGCGTTACCAACGGCAGCAAGAATGGAGACGTTCATATCGTCAACCATACCGAAGCCATCCTCGGTAAAGCCGAAGCCGGAGAGGAACCAGATGATGATCGAGCTGATAAGTATAACGGAGCCGGCGCGCTTGATGAAGGACCAGCCGCGCTCCCAGGTCGCGCGAAGCACGTTCTTCGCAGAAGGAATGTGATACGCGGGCAGCTCCATAACGAAGGGGGCGGGATCGCCGGAGAACGCCTTGAACTTCTTGAGCATTATGCCCGAGAGTATGACGGACGCCATTCCGAGGAAGTAAGCCGAAACTGCGACCCAGGCAGAGCCTCCGAAGAGGGCTCCCGCAAAGAGGGCGATTATCGGCAGCTTCGCGCCGCAGGGCATAAACGTGGTAGTCATAAGGGTGAGCTTCCTGTCGCGGTCCTGTTCAATGGTACGCGACGCCATCAGCCCCGGTATGCCGCAGCCGGTAGCTACGAGCAGGGGTATGAAGCTCTTGCCGGAAAGGCCGAACTGGCGGAATATACGGTCCATAACGAAGGCCACGCGGGCCATATATCCGATATCCTCAAGTATTGCAAGGAGGAGGAAGAGGATGAGCATCTGGGGAACGAAGCCGAGCACGGCGCCGATTCCGGCAACGATGCCGTCCATAATAAGGCTGTAAAGCCACTCCGGAATTACGGGCTCGCCCTCGTCGTTCGTAAGCACGCTGTCAAGCAGGGCGGGAATGCCGGGCACCCATGTGCCGTAATCGTGGGGATCGGGCTCCTCCACCGTGAGCGCCTCATTATAGGCCTCCTCAGTCACGTCAAGCTCGATATCCTCACCGGCCTCGTCGTCGTAGAGGTAAGCTTTGGCTTCGCCCGCCTCGTAGGCTTCTATGATAGCGGAAGCCTCTTCAAAAGCGCCGGAGTCCTCTTCCCACTTATCGGTATCAGCCGTAAACGGGAGGAACCAGCCGTCGCCGAAGAGCCCGTCGTTCGCCCAGTCGGTAAGGTTAGTACCGATCGAGAAGGAGAACGAGCCCATAGCGAGGGAATAAACGAGGATCATAACGAGGATGAAGATCGGAAGTCCGAGCCAGCGGTTCGTAACTATGCGGTCGATCTTGTCTGACGTGCTCATCGCGTTCTTTGCAGCCTTTTTCTTTACCGCCTTAGAAACGACGCCGGTTATGTAGGAATATCTCTGATTTGTGATGATGCTCTCGGAGTCGTCGTCCATCTCCTTTTCGCAGTCGCGGATGTGCTCCTCAAGATGCTCGGCGGTCTCCTTGTCGAGCTTCAGATCCTCAGCGACCTTCTCATCTCTCTCGAACACCTTGACGGCGTACCAGCGGAGGAACTGCGGGTCGACCTTGTTCTCGATGCTCTCCTCGATATGCGCGAGAGCGTGCTCAACACTTCCGCCGAATACTGCTGGGAGCTTTGTCTTCTTAGTTCCCTTCGCGAGCTCTATCGCCTTCTCGGCGGCCTTGAGGCTTCCCTCGCCCTTCAGGGCGGCGGTCTCGACGATCTCGCAGCCGAGCTCGGAGGCGAGCTTCTGGGTGTTGATCTGGTCGCCGTTCTTGCGGACGAGGTCCATCATATTGACGGCCACGACGACAGGTATTCCAAGCTCGATGAGTTGGGTGGTGAGATAAAGGTTTCTCTCAATATTCGTTCCGTCCACTATGTTAATTATAGCGTCCGGTTTCTCGTTTACGAGGTAGTTTCTCGCGACGACCTCCTCAAGGGTGTACGGCGAAAGGGAGTAAATACCGGGGAGATCCTGGATTATAACGTCCTTATTTCCCTTGAGCTTGCCCTCTTTCTTCTCAACGGTAACGCCCGGCCAGTTGCCGACGTACTGATTTGATCCTGTGAGGTCGTTGAACATCGTAGTCTTACCGGAGTTCGGGTTTCCGGCAAGAGCTATCTTTATTTCAGCCATAATATCTCCTCCTGTTCTTACTCTACCTCGATATTTTCGGCGTCAGCCTTGCGCAGGCTGAGCTCGTAGCCGCGGACGGTGAGCTCCATTGGGTCGCCGAGCGGGGCCACCTTGCGGACATAGATCTCAACGCCCTTCGTTATGCCCATATCCATGATGCGGCGCTTAACCGCGCCCTCCCCGTGAAGCTTCGCGACGACGCAGGTCTCGCCTATC
>ONTN01000054.1 GCA_900320765.1 uncultured Eubacteriales bacterium | reverse complement strand
AATCTTATCGGAAGATACTACGAGATACAAAAAGGTCAGATCCTTATAGACGATATCGATATCCGCGCGCTCTCGACAGACGAGATCCGCAGAGCGATAGGCCAGGTTCAGCAGGATGTATTCATTTTCACCGGCGATATAAAGAGCAATATCCGCCTTTTGGACGATGAGATAACAGACGACGAGATCGAGAGCTCGTCCGTCGCCGTTAACGCTGACAGATTTATAAATCAGCTTCCGAACAGGTACGATGAGCCCGTGACCGAGAGAGGCGCAACGCTCTCGGCAGGACAGAGGCAGCTTCTATCCTTTGCGAGGACGCTCGCCTACGACCCCTCTATCCTCGTTATGGACGAGGCGACGGCCAATATCGATACCGAGACAGAGGAGCTTATCCAGGACGCTCTCAAGACTCTGATGGAGGGGCGCACCACGATAATGGTAGCTCACAGGCTCAGCACGATCCAGCACGCAGACTGCATCCACGTTATGCACAAGGGCAAGATACGCGAGTCCGGAACTCATCAGGAGCTTTTGGAGAAGAACGGTATCTATAAAAAGCTATACGAAATACAAAAGCAGTGAGCGGCATATGTTGATAAGTATGCGACTGAACGCCCCAAAATCTTGATTATTATGTAGTTTGCGCCTTGCAAATGCTTTTGGTTTTGGTTATAATACTAATCTGTAAGATTGTTTAACTGATTTTCCTTAAATTGACCTTGAAGGGAGCTTTAGCCATATGTGCGGTATCGTTGGATTTGCGGGCGCTCAGCCTGCTGCGCCCATCCTGCTGGACGGGCTGAAAAAGCTTGAGTACAGGGGCTACGATTCAGCCGGCATAGCCGTTCAGGACGGCGGCCTCATCAGCGTAGTTAAAACCCGCGGCGTGATAAAAAACCTCTGCGATAAGACAGATAACGGTTCAACACTGTCCGGAACGTCCGGAATAGGGCATACCCGCTGGGCGACGCACGGAGCTCCCGACGACGTGAACGCCCACCCCCACGTTTCAAACGACGGTATGTTCGCCGTAGTGCATAACGGGATAATCGAGAATTTTGCCGTTCTCAAGGATGAGCTTGAGAAAAAAGGCTATAGGTTCGAGAGCCAGACTGATACCGAGATCGTCGCTAATCTTCTTGACCTCTACTACAAGGGCGACCTTCTTGAGGCCGTTATGAAGACGGTGTCCCGCCTCGACGGATCTTATTCCCTCGGCGTCCTCTGCGCGGAGCATCCCGGCAAAATAGTCGCCGTCCGTGAGAAAAGCCCGCTGATACTCGGCGTCGGCGTTAAGGAAAACTATTTCGCGTCGGACGTAACGGCTCTCGTCGCTCACACGAGAAACGTCATTTATCTTGATGACGGCGAGGTCGCCGTTCTGACCGCTGATTCGATCGATATTTATAATGCCTCCGGAAAGAAAATCGAAAAGTCAACCTCCCGCGTTATTTGGGATATCGAGGCGGCGGAGAAGGGCGGCTACGAGCATTTTATGCTCAAGGAGATAATGGAGCAGCCCCGTGCCATTCTTTCGACCCTCGAGCCCAGGATCAAGGACGGAAGAATAGTCCTCGACGACATCCCCGATTCCTATTTCGACGGCGTTCAGCGGATAATCATTACCGCCTGCGGCTCAGCGTATTACGCAGGCTGCGTCGGAAGATACGTTATAGAAAAGCTATGCCGGATCCCGGTTACCGTCGAGCTTGCGAGCGAGCTTCGCTATCACGATCCGATCATCGACGAAAACACCCTTCTTATCGTTATCAGCCAGTCCGGCGAGACTGCGGATACCATCGCCGCCCTGCGCGAGTGCAAGGAGAGAGGCGCGAAGAGCCTTGCGATTGTAAACGTCGTCGGAAGCACGATAGCAAGGCTTGCTGACTACAGGATATACACCTGGGCGGGTCCGGAGATCGCCGTCGCAACGACGAAGGGCTATACTACACAGGTCGCGGTCCTCGGCCTTTTCGCGGTTTTCGCGGCGGATAAGCTCGGCCGCATAACAAAGGAGAGGTACGCTGAGCTTATCGGAGAGCTTTTAAAGCTTCCGAGCAAGGTCCAGCGCGCCGTCGATTTAAACTCACATATTTCCTATCTCGCGAAGAGGTACGCCTCGCACAGGGACGTGTTCTTTATCGGCAGAAACATCGACTACGCAGTGGCGCTCGAAGGCTCTCTGAAGCTCAAGGAGATATCTTACATATTCTCCGAGCCTTACGCCGCCGGCGAGCTCAAGCACGGGCCGATAGCCCTTATAGAGCAGGATACGCTTGTGATAACGCTTTGCTGCTACGACGAGCTATTTGAAAAGACGCTCTCGAATATCGAGCAGGTGAAGGCGAGGGGAGCCACCGTTCTCGCCGTGGCGCACGAGGGAAACGGCAAGATATTCCACGTTGCCGACGATGCAGTTTTCGTGCCGGATTCCGAGCCGCTTTTCGCCGCCGTGCCGGAGATCATACCGCTCCAGCTTTTTGCCTATTACATAGCGAAAGAGAACGGCTGCGATATCGACAAGCCGAAAAACCTCGCGAAGTCAGTAACCGTTGAATAAAAAATACATTTACGAAAGGACCTTTTATGAAGGATACCTATGAAAGCCCGCTCTGCTCGCGGTACGCTACGAAGCGGATGCAGTACATTTTCTCTCCCGATTTCAAGTTCTCCACCTGGCGCAAGCTGTGGATCGCCCTTGCCGAGAGCGAGAAGGAGCTCGGTCTGAACATAACCGACGAGCAGATAGCGGAGATGCGCGAGCACGTTTACGACATCGATTACGCAAAGGTCGCGGAATACGAGAAAAAGCTCAGGCACGACGTTATGGCGCACGTCCATACCTTCGGCGAAGCCTGCCCGAAGGCAAAGCCGATAATCCACCTCGGCGCAACGAGCTGCTACGTCGGCGATAATACCGACGTTATCCAGATGCGCGACGGGCTTATTCAGATAAAGTCCCTGCTTTTGGGCCTCGTCTCCGTCCTTACCGATTTTGCCGAGGAGCATAAAAACGTTCCGACTCTCGCTTATACCCACTTCCAGGCAGCCCAGCCCACTACTGTCGGAAAAAGGGCGACGCTCTGGCTCCAGGACTTTCTGATGGACCTCGACAGGCTCGACTATGAGGCTGCAAGCCTCAAGCTTTTGGGCTGCAAGGGCACGACGGGAACGGGCGCGAGCTTCCTTGAGCTATTCCACGGCGATACAGATAAGGTCAAGGCCGTTGAAAAGAAGATAGCGGAGAAGATGGGCTTTGACGCCTGTATGCCCGTATCCGGTCAGACCTACTCCCGCAAGGTCGATTCCTATGTGCTGAACGTTTTAGCCGGGATCGCCCAGTCTGCCTCCAAGATGGCGACAGATATCAGGCTTTTAGCCCATATGAAGGAGTTTGACGAGCCGTTTGAGCAGAATCAAATTGGCTCCTCCGCGATGGCGTATAAGCGCAATCCCATGCGCTGCGAGAGGATAGTCTCGCTCAGCCGCTACGTTTTGAACGACGCGAAAAACGCTGCCGATACCGCCGCGAGCCAATGGCTCGAGCGCACGCTGGACGATTCGGCAAACCGCCGCATCGCGATCCCGGAGGCGTTTTTAGCGACGGACGCCATACTCAATATAGCGATAAACGTTATTAAGGGCGGCAGGATATACCCGAAGGTGATGGAGAAGCACCTGAAAGAGGAGCTTCCCTTTATCGCGAGCGAGAACATTCTTATGGACGCAGTGAGCCGCGGGGGAGACAGGCAGGAGCTGCACGAGGCGATAAGGCAGTATTCGCAGAAGGCCGCCGCGAAGGTCAAGCTTGAGGGCGAGGATAACGATCTTCTGGAGAGCCTTCTCTCTGACGAGCGCTTCGGCCTCACGGAGGAGAGTCTCAAGACTGTCCTCGACCTTAATAAATTTGTCGGCTGCGCGCCGCTGCAGACAGAGGAGTTTTTGCGTGACTTTGCGCGACCTGCGCTTACAAAAAATCCCGACCTTATCGGCCGGGAGGATGAGATAACAGTATAAGGAGAACGTATTATGCTTACTGCAGTAGTTGGAATCAACTGGGGCGACGAAGGCAAGGGCAGGATGGTCGACCTTTTGAGCGAGAAATTTGATATCGTAATGCGCTATCAGGGCGGCAACAACGCCGGTCATACCGTAATTAACGACAGGGGCAGATTTATTCTTAATCTGCTGCCCTCCGGCATCTTCCGCGAGAATACCGTAAACGTGATGGGCCCCGGAATGGTGGTCGACGTTGAGCACCTCACGAAGGAGATTGCCGCGATAAGGGAGCAGGGCATCGAGATAACGCCCGAGCATCTCGTAATAAGCGACCGCGCCACGATCTGTATGCCGTACCATAAAATGATGGACATACTTGAGGAGGAGCGCCTCGCCGATAAGAAATTCGGCTCGACCCGCCGCGGCATAGCCCCTGTTTACGCGGATAAGTATATGAAGAAGACCCTCAGAATGGGCGACCTCAGGCACCCTGAGCTGCTTTTCGATAAGCTCCGCGATATCGTAGAGTGGAAAAACCTCACCGTAAGCGGCGGATATAAGCACGAGGCCGTCTCCGCCGAGGAGATGTACGACTGGCTTATGCAGTACGGTATGCGCTTCCTGCCTTACGTTAAGAACACCACCGAGTATCTTACCGAGGCCGTCAGATCAGGCAAAAGCCTTATGTTCGAGGCTCAGCTCGGCGCGCTGAGAGATATCGACTTCGGCATTTACCCCTATACCTCCTCGTCCTCCACTATCGCGGCTTACGCACCGATCGGCGCCGGTATACCGGCCGAGAGACTTGATAACGTAGTCGGAATTATGAAGGCGTATTCAAGCTGCGTAGGCGAGGGACCCTTTACCTGCGAGCTTTTCGGCGACGAGGCGCACGAGCTGCGAGAGGCCGGCGGCGAATACGGAGCCGCGACCGGCCGCCCGAGAAGGGTAGGAGGCTTCGACGTTCCCGCATCAAAATACGGCGTTCTCGTTCAGGGCGCTAACGAGCTTGCGCTTACAAAGCTCGACGTGCTCTCGTATCTCGATAAGATCCCCGTCTGTGTAGCATACGATATCGACGGAGAAAAGACCGATAAATTCCCCTCCGGTCCGGAGCTCGACGCGGCAAAGCCGGTTTATGAGTATCTTCCGGGCTGGAAATGCGATATCTCAAAGGCAAGAAGCTTCTCAGAGCTTCCTAAAGAGGCTCAGGATTACGTTCTGTTCATCGAAAAAGCCGTTGGCTCAAAAATAAAATACGTCTCCGTCGGCGCCGGCAGGGATGAATATTTCGAAATGTGAGGTACATTACAATGGAAAAGCGCGAACAGCTCTATGAGGGCAAGGCTAAGAAGGTATACGCGACTGACGATCCCGCACTCTGCATAGTCTCCTACAAGGACGACGCGACCGCGTTCAACGGGGCGAAGAAGGGCACAATCGCCGGCAAGGGCGTTGTAAACAACAAGATGTCAAATCTCGTTATGCAGTATCTTGAGAAGAACGGCGTTCCCACCCACTTCGTTGAGGAGCTTTCAGACCGCGATACCGTTGTCAGAAAGGTGCAGATTGTTCCCCTCGAGGTCATCATCCGCAATATTTCCGCCGGTCACTTTGCTTCCAACTACGGAGTAGAGGAGGGTATCGTATTCGACGAGCCCACGATAGAGTTCTCCCTTAAGTCAGACCACCTCGACGATCCGCTTCTGAACGAGTATCACGCCATTGCTCTTAAGCTCGCGACCCGCGAGGAGATCGAGACTATCAAGACTCTCGCGTTTAAGGTAAACGACCTTCTCAAGGCCTTTATGCTGAAGCTCGGAGTTACGCTCGTCGACTTCAAGATCGAGTTTGGCCGCACTCCCGACGGAAAGATCATTCTTGCCGACGAGATCAGCCCCGATACCTGCCGCTTCTGGGACGTAAAGACGGGCGAGAAGCTCGACAAGGACCGCTTCCGCCGCGACCTGGGCGGAGTTGAGGACGCATATCAGGAAATAATGCGCCGCCTCACCGAGGAATAATAGTTAAGCTTCACTGCTCAAAAAGCAGTGAAGCTTTTTATATAAGAAAAAACCTGTCACGCAAGTGACAGGTTTTTTGGAAAAGCAATCATATTTGGATAGAATTTGCGTAGGGGGGTGCAAATGACTTCCAGGGGGGTGCACTTTTCCGTCAGGGGGGTGCATCGCGCATTATGGGTAGCTCTCGCGAGACATCAGAACTTGAAATCACCGAAATCATAGGCGTTTGCCGGTGATTGAAGGGTGGTAATGAAATCCTCCTCGACAATCATTATTCACTGTATTTCCACTTATATCCTGCGGATACAGTTCCATTTTTAATTGCATGGCAGATTGCACTCGATGATACTCCACATTCCTGAGATGCCAGTTTTACACTCGGGTAAATTTTAATATACATTCCTCCAAGTGATAATTGTTCAACTGTTTTGCTTTGCTTTATTGATATTTTCTGCTTTCCGCATATTGGGCAGCCTGTTCCAACTATTCTATGCCCCGGTGAAGCAAGATAACTATCATGTCCTTCCGGACATATCCACCAATACTTTTTTCCTGATGAATAGGACACAGATTCCGGGACTAAGTTTCCATTTCGAGAATAATCCCACTCGGCAACAAGACTTGGACGCATAGTTAAAAGATCGTTTTTACCTGGTACCACAATATTGCCTGCACAAGCTGGACATCCGGCACCTCTGTGGCGTGAGTTTATAGTGGCTTGCCAAGAATGCCCACAAGTTGAGCAAATCCAAAACACTTTTTCCCCGCTACCATAAGAATAATCCGATGGCAGTTTTTCATTTTTATCGTAATCCCATTCCCTCAGAAGAGATGGCTCGGTTAAACCATGCCCTTTTTTAATTAGGTGTTGTTTCAGCAAGTTAGGATTAGCTTTATCAGCACATTTTCTACATCCTGCGCCTTTACTCCGACGTGCTATTGGTGCCATCCACTTGTGGCCACAAGTAGAACAAATCCAATATACCGGTTTATTGCTGCCTGGTGAAAGTAGTTTCGGGTCAAGGCCAATGGTGGCGTTTTTTTCGTAATCCCATTCTTTCAACAATAGCGGATCGGTTATACACCCTTTCTCTTTAAGCTTCCTTTCATTTTTATGTTTTTGAGCATCCTTGTATCCGCACTTGATACATCCTCTGCCGTCAACGCTACGATTACGAATGCCAACGACCCATTTATTGCCGCATTTACTACAAATCCAATGCGCTTCCCTTGAGCTGTTATATTGGACTTCGGTCGGGTCAAGCCCCTCTATGGTATTTTTATCATAATCCCATTCTTTTAAAAGTTCATGGTTCTTGGTTGCTAAATCATTAACGCCCTTCTCAAAAACGAAGCCAGCGCATTTAGGGCAGCCCGTATGATTGATAGCTCTATGACCAATTTGAGCGCTCCATCGATAACCGCATTTTGAACAAATCCAATTTGCTGATATCGAGGAGCCTGCTTTTATCATTTCTGGTTTGAGTTCACCATTTCTCTCATAGTCCCATTCTGTAATTAATTCAGGTGCAATATCGAAAACAGAGTTTTCGACAGGGGTATTCAAATATGCAAGGATTTCATATTTATCTCTGTCTACGTTTACATTTACATCTGACCAGAAGTGGTATGGATTCTTTCTCGTCCAAGAATTACTTTGAGGATCAATCTCTGCTAATACCAGTTGAATAACATGGTTTAGTGCATCTGTACCTTTTTCGCCTTCGGGCAAAAAAATACTGTAATCTGCAGCTGGAAACTTATTATCTTCTATTTTTCCTTCTCGTATGCGGAGAAGCTTAATTCTGTTTTTTCTACAAATATCGTGTTTTCTCTTTTCTCGTTCATAGGTATTTGCCTTTTTATGCCAATATACACCATCATACTCGATGCCAAGTTTAATATCAGGAATGTATATATCGAGTTCCATGCCGTTAGTAAAGATTTCTTTATAATGATTGATCGCATTAGGAAAAACCTTTTTAACGTAATAATAAACAGCTTGTTCAGCAAATGATGTCTGCCGTCCAGAATTACATATTGGGCAATTTGTACCACCATTTGTCCTGTGTAATATCGTTGCAGAATATATATGCCCATTAGGGCATATCCATTTTACTTTTTTACCGCTTCCGTAAGTGACATCGAATGGAGTAAGTTCTCCATTTCCAGGCTGGTACCATTCCTTTGCTATTTCAGGATGGGTTGTAGCCAAGTCATTAATTCCTTTAAT
>ONTN01000059.1 GCA_900320765.1 uncultured Eubacteriales bacterium | reverse complement strand
TACCGGCTCCGTTTTCTTATGTAATAATGTCATTCGATCGAGGAATAATAGAAAAAACATGGAATGGCAGCAGCGTATTAAATATAATCTGGAGGAAATGATGAAATCGATTTGGTCTGAAACCTGCGATATTCCGCAGCGGGAGCCGCTTCGCGGCGACATGGAGACGGAGATCGCGGTAATTGGCGCGGGCATGGCGGGCGTTCTGATAGCTTTCGCCCTGCAGAGGGCGGGGCGGCAGGTCGCTGTTTTCGAGGCAAAGCGCATAGCGAGCGGACAGACGCGGAACACCACGGCTAAGATAACAGCCCAGCACGGCCTTTTTGCCGACCGACTTATCAAAACGCTCGGAGAGGAACGGGCGAAAAAATACGCCGAGGCAAATCTTGCGGCGATTGATGTATATCGAACGCTGATAGCAAAGGAGAATATCGCTTGCGATTTTTCGGACGAGAGCGCCTTCGTTTACGGCGACGATGAAAGCCTCTTGGAGAACGAGGCAAAGGCGCAGGCGGCCTTGGGGCTGAAAGCCTCGCTCGTCCGCAACCCGGACGTTCCCGGCAGGGCGAAAGCCGCCGTTAGAGCAGACGGGCAGGCGCAGTTCCACCCGCTCAAATTCTTAAAGGCGATCTCAGAGCCGCTGATGATATATGAAAATACCCCCGTAATAACCGTAGACGGGGAAGAGCTTCAGACGGGCGGCGGCAGGGTGAGGGCGAAAAAGGTCGTTTTTGCCTGCCACTATCCCTTTATAAACTTCCCGGGTATGTACTTTGCGCGAATGCACCAGGAGCGATCGTACGTTCTTGCGCTTGAAAACGCGAGCATTCCGGGCGGAATGTGGATCGGCGCGGGAGACGGGGGATACTCTTTCCGCGGATACGGAGACATCGTACTATTCGGCGGAGAGGGACACCGTACGGGCGAGAACAGCGCGGGAGGGAAATACGACGCCCTTCGAAGAAAGGCGAGGGAGTTCTTTCCAAACAGCCGCGTGAAAACCTGTTGGTCGGCTCAGGACTGCATAACTGCGGACGGAGTTCCGTATATCGGGCGCTATTCGGATAGTACACCGAACTGGTACGTTGCGACGGGCTTTCAGAAGTGGGGTATGACGTCCTCAATGGTATCAGCCATTCTTCTGCGCGATATGATTTTCGGGAGAGAAAACCCGTATGCTGACGCCTTTGACCCGGGCAGGTTCGACCTGAAGGCCGTCACCGGCACGGTATCCGAGGGCGCACAGGCTGTCAAGGGACTGACGCGGACCCTTTTGAAAATTCCGAAGGAAAAGGCGGACGAGCTTCCCCGGGGCCACGGCGGCGTAGTTTTCCTAAACGGCGAGAAGGTGGGAGCGTATAAGGACGAGAAGGGAGAAGTCCTCAGATCTTGTTGTCGGAACCAAGCACGTCAACTATCTTATGCTTGACCATAGCTTTGACAGCTGCACGGGCAGGTTTCAGATACTGTCTCGGATCAAAATGATCCGGGCCGATTATAATAGCTGCCGCAACGCCGTGTACTCCCGAAGGTACATTCCGCGCCTCATTTCATCCGTCTCTGCGTATAAGCTGTGCTTTGAGAAAATGCGGATTATATCGTCAATCGGCAGCCATCTCGGCTCCATTCCCGCTCCCTTTTCACGCTCTGTAAGGTTTAATTTCGTTTTACCCGTGACCTCGCAGAAAAAGTACCGGTTTACCCATTTAAAGCTATCGTAATACTCGTCTATTTCAAGAACGCAATCGGACGGCTGGACAATTAGTCCGGTTTCCTCCGCCACCTCCCGGGCGCAGCAGGCAAGTTCATCCTCGCCGGGCTCAAGACCGCCGCCCGGTATCATCCATTGACCAGTCAGCGATTCAAAGGAGAGAAGAAGCTTGCCGTGTTTAATAACAATGCCCCTGCATGCGGTGCGAGTGTCCGTCCAGCTTCCGGAGTAATTCTCCCCGATGATATGGATCGTTTTTAAAATACACCGCACCTCCTCTGCAGGCAAATCACGAAAATAGAATATAAAGCAAAAAAACCCTGCCACTATCGTGACAGGATTTTCGCTTTGGCAGCGGGAGAAGGATTCGAACCCTCACATACGGAGTCAGAGTCCGCTGTGCTACCTTTACACAATCCCGCTAAGGACAAACCGTATTATACTAAGGCGATCGTGATTTGTCAAGGATTTTTTTAGCTAAAAATCAAACGTGTCGAAATTCCTTGATATGCCTCGTTTGCTGTGTTATAATTAATAAAATTTTGAAACGTGGAGGTCAGAATATGAAGCCACTAAAAAGAGCGGCCGCGTTTGCGCTCTGCCTTGTAATTATAATATCATGCGGCGCCGTAGCCGTTGCATCAGAGGTAGAGAATACCGATACCTATCTTCGCACATCGTACGGGAACACGAGCTATCTTGAGATGAGGATAGAGGGGAGCGAGCTTACCGTTTCGGGCAAGCTCGTTTCGGAAAACCTAACGTACGTTCTCGCCGTTGTAGGAGATACGAGGAAATACACCGAGGCGGAGAGCGGAAAGACGTTTTCGATAAAGGTCGATCTTTCGGCCGTTACAGAGCCCGCTTCCGTAGACGTCTACACCCGCCAGAGCCATAACGAGAGCTTCTGGAGCTTCGTGTACGAGAGCGTTTACGTTGAGAAAAGTGCGGGAAAATACCGCTTCCGAGCCTCTCCCGTGGCTGCGGATAACGCGGCAATGCTTTCGGAGTGGCTGAACCCGGGGGAGTATACGGAGTTTTCCGATATGCCTGAGGTTAAGAAGCTTTCAGACGATATAGCGGGCGGAGTATCCGATCATTATACGAAGGCTTATCTCCTCCACCGCTGGGTCGCGGAGAATATTTACTATGATTACGACAGCTATCTCCACGGAAGCAATACATATACCGACGCGGCCGAGATCATCGCGCACGGGAGAACCGTGGCCTCAGGCTATTCCGAGCTTCTGATGTGGCTCCTCCGGGCCCAGGGCATTCCCGCGTTTACGACGCAGACCTATGCGCTCGGGCTCACAGCTCAGGGCGGCTCGTTCGCCGTAAAAACGGACGCCGCTACAATAACAGAGCCCAACCACGAATTTGTCGAGGCCTTTGCCGACGGGCGCTGGATCATTCTCGATCCCTCGTGGGATTCGAACAACGAATATGAGAACGGCGTTAAAACCGCCCTCGCGCCCTACGCATACTACTACTTTGACATTACCCCGGAAGCCCTTTCAAACGAGCAGAGGATAATCTCCCGCGGCGGCAAGATCACGGTAGCTGATGGAACGGTCGTAAACGAGAACACGACCGACAACGGGCTGAAGCCCGCCTCATGGGCGATCCCGGAGATTCTCGGCGCTCTCGATAAAAGGCTCGTACCCGCCGAGCTTCAGATGGGCTATACCTCGGAGATAAACCGCGGCGATTTCTGCAAGCTTATAATGAATATGCTCAGGGTAAAGTCGCGCTACACTACTAACGCCTCCGTACTGAGAAAATACGAAAAGACGATCGACGAAGCGGCTTTCACCGATACAAGCGATCCCGACGTCCTCGCGGCCTGCGCTCTCGGCATCGTGAACGGCACCGGTAACGGGAAATTCCACCCGGAACACAACATAACCCGCGAGCAGGCGGCTACCATGCTGAAGAGATTTGCCGACCTGACCGGGCTGACGACAGACGCTCCGGCGATCGAGTTTACCGACTTCGAGGAGGTCAGTACCTGGGCGGAGGAGGCTGTGCGCTTTATCTCATCGCTCGCAACTCCCGAGGGGAAGGCTGTGATGGGCGGAGTAGGCGAGGGACGTTTCAGCCCCGGCACCTCCTACACAGTTCAGCAGGCCATACTTACGATTTACCGCATTTACCTTTGCAAATAATAAAAGCCGCGAGGCAGGGAGGCTTTTCCCGGCTTCACGGCTTATTTTATTCTGACCTGACGTATTTCTTATACAGAGCCGTGGCCTTTTCCCGGAAAACCGCCCGCGCCCTTTTCGCCATCACCGTAAACGGCGTCACCATATCAAAGGCGTGGACCGAGCCGGGATAAACGTCGACCTCAGCGTCGACGCCCGCGGCCTTCAAACGGGAGACGTAGGCGACAGTCTCATCGTAAAAGGGCTCGCCCGTGCATACGAAGGTATAGCAGGGGGGAAGACCTGAGAGATCGCTTGCGCGGGAGGGCGAGGCGTAGGCGGGAACGCTGTCCGAGCCGTGCAGCTCGCCGAGGTAAAGCTTCCACGCGGCGTGATTACGGGCGGTGTTCCACGTTATACCGTGGTTATCGCGGGATGAATCCGTGTCCTCGCAGTCGATCATGGGATATAGGGGGAACTGCAGCTTTAAATCCGGTCCGCCCTTATCCCTCGCGTAAAGAGCGACAGCGGCTGCAAGCCCGCCTCCGGCGCTCTCGCCGCCGACCATTAAAAGCGCGGGGTCTATCCCGAGGCAGGCGCCGTGCTCGCTCATATAGGTGAGAGCCGCATAGCAGTCCTCGAGCGCGGCAGGGTACGGCGCCTGAAGGGACCGACGGTAGTCGGGGCTTACAACGACGCAGCCGCTCGTCTCAAGAAGGTCTACAGCCCGTGAAACGTAGACCATGGAGGCAAGACCGGTGGCGTATCCGCCCCCGTGTATCCATAAAAGCCCGGGCAGAGGCCCCGACGCCTCCTTGGGACGCAGTATGATAAGCTCCATCTTCCGCCCGCAGGCGTCAATTTTCATCGTCTCGCGCTTATATGAAAACAACAGTATCTCTCCTTATAAAAGCTTTCTTCATTATATTTTGCACCGATATCTTTGTCAATCCCGTGCACGCTTAAAGTCGAATGATTTAGCTTGTGTTCGTGGACGATATGTGATACAATAACCAATTAGATGTTAGGAAAAAGGGGAATAATAGATGCTGAATAAGCTCCGCGAAATCGACGATAGATTTACCGAGCTTGAGTCTCTCCTGCAGTCGCCGGAGGTCTACTCCGATCCCGAGCGGTACGCGAAGCTCGCCCGGGAACAGAAGGAGCTGAGGCCGATAAGCGAGGCATACCGCAGGGCGGTCAGCCTTCAAAATGAGCTGGACTCCGCGAAGGAGCTTTTGAGCGATCCCGAGCTTGGCGAGATGGCGCGGTCAATAATTGCGGAATCGAAGGCAAAGCTTGAAGAGACGGAGACGGAAATAAAGCTCCTGCTCCTGCCGAAGGATCCGAACGACTCTAAGAACGTGATAATGGAGATCCGCCAGGGCATAGGCGGCGAGGAAGCCGCGCTTTTCGCCGCGGATATCTACAGAATGTACTCGATGTACTGCGATCAGAGGGGCTGGAGCATAGAGCTTGTAAACGAGAATCCGACGGAGCTCGGCGGCTTTAAGGAGATAAGCTTCATTATAAAGGGCGAAGGGGCGTGGTCGCGCCTTAAATACGAGGCTGGAGGCCACTGCGTAAAGCGCGTGCCGGTTACGGAATCGAACGGCCGCATCCAGACCTCAACGGCTACGGAGGTGCAGATCGATACGTTCAGATCCTCGGGCGCAGGCGGGCAGAAGGTAAACAAGACAAGCTCTGCTATCCGCGTCACTCACATACCCACGGGGACGGTCGTCGAGTGCCAGGACGAGCGCAGCCAGTACAGGAACAAGGACAAGGCTCTCGACATCCTGCGCTCGAAGCTCTATGAGGCTGAGCTTGAAAAGCGCCGCAGCGCCGTCGCCGGCGAGAGGAAAAGTCAGGTCGGCACGGGCGAGAGAAGCGAGAAGATACGCACGTATTTTTATCAGAGAGACAGCGTGGTCGACAGAAGACTTTCGGGCGACGATAAAAGCTTTCCCCTGAGAAAGGTGCTCGACGGAGGGCTCGACGAGCTGATCGACGCACTGATTACGGCTGACAGAGCCGAAAAGCTGAGGAGCGGAAATGAAGACTGAGATACTATCACCCGCCGATGTAAAAGAAGTGGTTGACATTATTTTTAACGACGGGACGGTCGCCCTTCCAACAGAGACCGTATGGGGAATCTGCGCGAACGGGCTGAGTGAGGCGGCGATAGCCGCGGTGTACGAGGCGAAGGGCAGACCGGAGACTAAGCCGATGAGCCTTTTTGTCTCAGATATGGATATGGCGGAGAAGCTTTGCGCGGATATTCCCGTGGGGGCTTACGCCCTTGCCGAGGCCTTTTGGCCGGGACCTTTAACGATGGTGCTGAAAAAGAAGGAGATAGTGCCGGACGTTCTGACGGCTGGGGGAAAGACGGTCGGGCTTCGCTGCCCGGAGAGCTCGCTTGCCCTCGCACTTGTGAGAATGACGGGGCTGCCGCTTACCGGTACGAGCGCAAATCTCTCAGGCGAGCCGAACGCTGAGAGCTTCGACGAGGTCATTTCCTGCTTCGACGGCAAGCTGAACGCGGTCTTCCGCGACGACGCGCCCTGCGGCGGGCTCCCGTCGACGGTGGTTGATATGACCGGAGACGAGCCTAAGATCCTGAGACAGGGCGGAATAACGGAACGGGACATCTTAGCCGTGCTAAAGGAGAATACCGAGCTATGGTCATTGGGATAACCGGCGGCTCAGGCTCGGGAAAGACGACGGCGCTAAAAGCCCTCGAGAGGCTCGGCTTTTTCGTTATCGACTGCGACAGGGTATATCACAGGCTGCTCATAGAGAGCGAAGAACTCAAGCGGGCGATAGGGAGGGATTTTCCCGCTGCTTTCAAAGACGGAGAGGTGGACAGAGCCACACTCGGGCGAGAGGTCTTCTCTTCGGAAGCCGCGCTTTTAAGCTTGAACGCGATAACTCACCCCTTCGTGCTCGCAGAGACGGACAGGCTCATAGAGGAGGAGAGAAGCAGGGGGCGTGAGCGTTTCGCGATAGACGCCGTCGGCCTGTTCGAGGGAGGAGAGGCGGATAAGTGCGACCTCACCGTCGCGGTGACGGCTCCGAGAGAGAAGAGAATCGCAAGAATCATGACGAGAGACGGGATAAGCCGCGAGCGGGCGGAGGCGCGCATTTCGGCGCAGAAAAGCGACGTTGAATTTGCTTCGCTCTGCGATAAGGAGCTTGTGAACTCATTTAACAGCGAGACCGACTTCCTCGCCTATTGCGGGGAGTTTTTTGAAAAAGTATTAGAAAAAGGGGATAAAGAAATGACGGACGAAAAGAAAAACGAGCTTTTGTATAAGCAGAAGCACCTTTCAGACGTGCTGAGCGATGAGGAGAAAAAACTCAGCGACGAATACTGCGAGAGGTATAAGGCTTTTATGGCAAAGGCGAAGACCGAAAGGCTCGCCGTTATAGAGGCCGAAAGGCTCGCAAGGGCGAAGGGCTTTACCACATGGGACGGAAAGAGCGAGCTACACCACGGGGATAAGATTTACCGCAGCGTCCGCGGCAAGGCGATGTTTCTCGCGGTTATCGGAGAGAAGCCGATGGAGGAGGGGACCCATATCTGCGCTGCTCATATCGACTCCCCGCGCCTCGACCTGAAGCAGGTGCCCTTTTTTGAAAGGGACGAGGTCGCCTATCTAAGAACGCATTATTACGGCGGCATTCGCAAGTATCAGTGGGTCACGATACCGCTTTCTATTCACGGCGTGGTCATAAAGCGCGACGGAGAGACCGTCACGGTGAGCATAGGCGACGACGCGGGCGATCCTACGTTTATGATCTCAGACCTTCTGCCGCACCTTGCCGCCAAGCAGGGACAGCAGCCGCTCAATCAGGCTATCACCGGAGAGAACCTTAACCTGATAATAGGTTCCTGCCCTGTATCCGATACCGAGGCGAGCGATAGATTCAAGCTCAACGTTCTTTCCATACTTAACGAGAAGTACGGCATTACCGAGGAGGATTTCCTCTCGGCCGAGCTTGAGATCGTCCCCGGACTTATGCCTCGCGACGTAGGCCTTGACCGCAGCCTTATCGCCGCCTACGGTCACGACGACAGAGTCTGCGCCTACGCCGAGCTTGAAGCCATACTTGAGACCGAAAAGCCGGAGTACACCGCCGTTTGCGTCCTCGCCGACAAGGAGGAGATCGGCTCCGTCGGCGTTACCGGTATGCAGTCCCGCGCATTTGAGAACTTTATGGCCGACCTCTGCGAGATGGACGGCTCGAATATGCGTCACTCCTTCGACAGGTCGCTCTGCATCTCGGCGGACGTTACGAACGCCTTTGACCCCATTTATCCGGAGGTCAGCGAGAAATCAAACAACACGAAGCTGAATTACGGCCTCGGGGTCTGCAAGTTTACCGGAAGCCGCGGCAAATCCGGGGCAAGCGACGCTTCCGCAGAGGTCGTGGGCAGAGTTAGGAAGATCTTTTACGAGAACGGCGTCGTCTGGCAGACCGGCGAGCTCGGCAAGGTCGATGAGGGCGGCGGAGGCACAGTTGCAGCCTATATGGCGAATAGGGGTATAGATACGATAGACGCGGGCGTTCCCGTTATCGCGATGCACTCGCCCTATGAGATCGTTTCAAAATTCGATGCCTATATGTGCTATAAAGCGATGAAGGCTGTTTACCTCGAATAATAATAAAACACCCCCGATCCGGCAAAAATAAGCCGAACCGAGCGGAACATTCACTGCATCGCGGTGATAGGTCAGATCGAGGGGCATCAGCTCCTCGCGCCGGACGTGAAGACGACGAAATACGAGCATCTTCTGCCTCAGCTCGCCGCCGTAGAGGAGAGTCCGGATATCGACGGGCTTTTAATCCTGATAAATACCTGCGGGGGCGACGTTGAGGCGGGTCTCGCGATAGCAGAGCTTATTTCCGGTATGAAAAAACCGACTGCCAGCCTCGTGCTCGGGGGAGGACACTCGATAGGAGTGCCGCTCGCGGTCGCGGCGGATATGTGCTTTATCGCGCCCTCCGCCGCAATGACGATACACCCGGTAAGGCTCTCCGGCACAGTGATCGGCGTCAGCCAGACCTATAACTACCTCGCGAGGATACAGGAGAGGATAGTCCGGTTCATAACTCAGAACTCACGGATAGAGGAAGGGAAGCTAACGGAGCTGATGCTGAAAACAGGCGAGCTCGCTGGCGACGTCGGCAGCGTTGTCTACGGCGAGGAGACGGTGGAGCTCGGCCTTGCGGACAGGGTGGGCGGCCTTTCGGACGCCCTCGGGTATCTTCACGGCAGGATAGATAAGGTTAAGAAACGGGAAACGCAAGACCCTGCATAAAGCCGTCGAGCTTTACGGACTGCACGTCTCCCGCTATGACCTTGCCGCGGTAGACGATTATGTCAATAACGACGGAGTCCTCCACGCCGGGATAGTTAAGCGCCTTGTAGGTATAGCGCGTCGCCTCTTTCCCGGCGTATTTTGCGAGATTGAAGCCCTGATCCTCCTGAAGCTTAGCGTAATCTGCATAGACGCCGGTAAACTCGGTGGGGATAACTACGGACTGCGTCTCAATAGGCTCTTCCTCGATCTCCCAGCCGAGGCTTCTTATGAGCGAAACGCGGTCCTTTGCCGTCCTTGCCGAGCCGGAAAGGGCGATGGCCGCCTTTGCCTCTCCGCCCCCCGAGAAGATCAGCAGTATGGCGGCGATAAGCACGACGAGAGCGAGAATGGCGATCGTAAGCTTCTTTTTGGAAAATTTCCAGGTGTAAACGAACATTTCCATCACCTCAAACAGCGGATTGGTAAACTATATTCCGGAGCCCGGCTTTTTAGACTCGGCTGCCTGTGTAACTTTTTGTAATTTTTTTCGGCAATTTGCTAAATAAGGCTTGCAAAAAATCGAAAAATGGTTTATATATAAAATAGTAAATTGACTAATTATGTTTACAACTATTTTAAGGAGGGGCGTCCAATGGCTAGCAGAGTTTTTCAGAGCATGGTAGTTCAGATGAAGGAAGCAACGACCAGAATGATCGGGGTGGTCGACACTGAAGGCAACGTGATCGCGTCGTCAGATCTCAACCTTATGGGTGCGCATATTGTGGAGAGCTTTGAGCTTGCTGCAATCCTCTCCGAGAAGACCGCCGCGATCGGCGGCAGGACCTATAAGACGCTCGGCAGCAGCGACGTAAACTTTGACTACGCAGTTTTCGTAGAGGGTACGGATGAGATCGCGTCCAGCTTTGCCGTGATGGCGGCCATCGCAGTCTCCAGCGCCAAGACCTATTACGAGGAGAAGTACGACCGCTCAGCACTTGTCAAGAACATCATCACCGAGAATATCCTTCCCGGCGATATTTACGTTCACGCGAAGGAGCTCCACTTCGTGTCCGATGCGCCGCGCGGCGTTTTCTACGTCCGCCAGCTCGGCAAGTCCGAGGTAGGCGCGGTAGAGTGCCTCCGCCGCCTCTTCCCGGACAGGCAGAAGGACTTCGTCATCTCGATAAACGAAGCCGACGTCGCCGTTATCAAAGAGATGAGCGGCACGGTCGAGGAGAAGGACCTCATCAAGCTTGCCGCCAATATGGAAAAGGCCATGCTTGAGGAACTCAAGGTCAAGGTCGTCATAGGCATCGGATCGGTTGCCCTCCACCTCAGAGAGCTTGCCAGCAGGTACAAGGAAGCCCAGATCGCAATTGAGGTCGGCAAGGTATTCGATACCGAAAAGAGCGTAATAAGCTATGAGAGCCTCGGAATAGGCAGGCTTATCTATCAGCTCCCTACTACGATGTGCGAGATGTTCCTCTCCGAGGTATTCAAGAAAAACCCGATCGACTCTCTCGACGAGGAGACCCTTTCGATCATCACAGAGTTCTTTGACAATAACCTCAATATATCCGAGACGAGCCGCAAGCTCTTCGTTCACCGAAACACCCTCGTCTACAGGCTGGGCAAGATAAAGAAGATGACCGGCCTTGACCTTCGCGAGTTCGACCAGGCCATCGTGTTCAAGGTGGCGCTTATGGTCAAGAAATATCTCAATTCACAGAATGCAATGTAAGGAAACCGTACTGTAATGATTAAGTTTACCGACGTATTTAAAACCTATGAGAATGGCACAAAGGCGCTGAAGGGCATTTCGTTCGAGATACAGGACGGAGAGTTTGTATTCCTCGTCGGCCCCTCCGGCTCCGGGAAAACGACCATTATCAAGCTCATAACCGGAGAGATCGCTCCGATGGATGGGACGGTCAACGTAAACGGCTTCGATATGGGCAATATCCGCTTCGGGAAGATGCCATATATGAGGCGCACCCTCGGCGTCGTGTTCCAGGATTTCCGCCTTATCGAGGATAAGAGCGTCTATGAGAACGTGGCCTTTGCTATGCGAGTAGTCGGCGCCTCGAACAAGGAGATCCGCCGCCGCGTGCCGTACGTGCTCGAGCTTGTCGGGCTCGATACCCGCACAAAGCGCAGACCGCAGGAGCTCTCCGGCGGCGAGCAGCAGCGCGTGGCGATCGCGAGAGCCCTCGTCAATAACCCGAGCCTGATAATAGCGGACGAGCCTACCGGCAATCTCGACCCCCCGCGCAGCCTTGAGATAATGATGCTCCTTGAAAAGATCAACGAGCTCGGGACGACAGTCCTCGTGGTCACCCACGAAAAGGAGCTTGTCAACAACTTCAAGAAGCGGGTCATCGCTATTGACGCGGGACGCGTTATCTCCGACGGAATGGACGGATATTACGATTATGAAACATAACAGGTTAGGCTATTACATCAAAGAGGGAATAGTAAGCGTTTTCAACCACGGCTTTATGTCCTTCGCCTCGATATGCATTATCGTGGCCTGTCTGCTCATTATGGGTACGTTTACTCTCCTCTCGTTGAACATCGATAATATGATCGACGCGATGGAGTCCGAAAACCAGATCCTCGCTTACGTGGACGAGAGCCTCTCCGAGGAGGAGGCTCGTGCTCTCGAGCCCGTGATCGAGCGCATCCCGAACGTGGCTGACGCTCAGTTTATCTCCAGGGAAGAGGCTATGGAGACCTTCGTAAATTCCCATGAGAACTCCACGATCTTCGAGGGCGTCGACGCTACGGTATTCCGCCACAGATTCGTTATAAATCTTGACGATATCTCCAAAATGGCAGATACTCAGGCCCGCCTTCTCACCACGGCGGGGGTCGCAAGGGTGAACGCTCACCTTGAGATAAGCCGCGGCTTTATCAGGATCCGATCCGTTGTTACCACGGTGTCCATCGCTCTCGTCGTTATTCTGTTCGTGATAAGCCTTTTCATTATGTCGAACACGATAAAGCTCACTACGTTTGAGCGTAAGGACGAGATAGCGATAATGAAGATGGTCGGCGCGACCTCAAGCTTTATAAGATGGCCTTTCGTGGTCGAGGGTCTTATCCTCGCCGCTTTTGGCTCCCTGAGCGCATATATCCTGCAGTACGGAATCTACCGCCTGCTGACCGAAAAGCTCATATCCAACACCGGATTTACATTTATTACCGCGCTTCCGTTCTCGGTAATTGCCGTGCCGATGCTCATAATATTCCTCGTCGTGGGCTTCTGCGTGGGCGTTATCGGGAGCCTTATCGCAATAAAGAACTACCTGAAGGTGTAAACAATGAATAAAAAATGGGTAAGGATCATCTGCATAATCCTCGCCGCCCTCATGGCCGCGTCGGTTATCACCGTCGCCCTATCGACCATCGCCGGAGCGGCGACGAGCGACAAGCTGAAGAGCCTGCAGCAGGAGAGATCGAGCCTCAAGCAGAAGAAGCAGGATATCAACAGCAAGATAAACTCCCTTGAATATGAGGAGCTCGCCGTCCTCGCAAAAAAAGAGGTGCTTGACGAGCGTATAATGCTCACTCAGGATGAGATCGAGAATATCAACGAGCAGATCGGAGTGTATGAAGAGCTCATCATTGAGAAAGAGGAAGAGGTTGAGGATCTCAGGGATCAGCAGAGAGTCCAGTGGGAAAGATATAAAACGCGCATAAGAGCAATGGAGGAGAACGGCTCAATTTCTTACTACGATATCATCTTCGGAGCCACGAGCTTTTCAGATATGCTCTTCCGTATCGACGCCGTAAACGCCGTTATGGAATATGACGAGCAGGTATATCAAGAGCTTCTGGATGCCGAGGCGGCCACAAGGCAGGCTCAGCAGGAGCTCCGCGATACCAAGCTTGAGCTTGAGGACAAGGGCGTTGAGCTTCAGGATACGATGGCGGAGCTTGATCAGCTTGTCGAGGAGGCTAACGAGTATATTGCCCAGCTTGAGAGCGATATGGAGGCCTACGAGCAGACACTTTCCGAGCTTGAGGCGAGCGAGAAGAAGATAGATAAGCAGATAAAGGAAGAGGAAGAACGCCTTAAAAAGCTTGAGGAGGCCAAGAAGGTCAAGGGAACCGGGACCTTCCAGTGGCCGCTCGACGTGACCGGGCGCATAACGAGCCCGTTCGGCTTCCGCCAGAATCCGGTAACGAAGAAGTACCATAACCACGGCGGTATTGATATCGGCCAGGTGGGTTACGGGGCGAACATCCGCGCCGCGGATACCGGCACGGTCACCACCTCGGGCTACGATTCGTCTTACGGAAACTACGTCGTAATCAACCACGGAAACGGCTACGTAACGCTCTACGCGCATATGTCCAAGCGTCTTGTATCAAAGGGAGCGACGGTCAAGAAGGGCGAGATAATCGGGCTTACCGGCTCCACCGGAAACTCCAACGGGCCGCATCTCCATTTTGAAGTGAGAAAGAACGGAGTCAGGATAGACCCGGCCCAGTTCTTCACCGGACTTAAATACTGATAATAACGTAATGGTTTTGAGCATACCTTCATCACAGAGGTGAGGGTATGCTTTTTTTATTGGAGGCCGTTCGGAAAAGGGGCTTTATCTCCCGGCTTGAGAGGGAGGAGAGGGCTGTCGTCGGCGTAAGAGCAGTTATTCTTCGGGTCTGCATAGCGAAAAGGGGAGGCAGACGGCGGCTTCAACAGCTTTTGGACAGTATGGCGTCGCAAATACTCTCATGGGCGGACGGAAGAGCCGTGTACCGCGAGGACTTCCCGCTCCGCGCAGAGCTTGAGGCGCGAGGCGTCTGCGAGGTGGGGGAGTGGGAGCTTTACGAGGCGAAGGCGGTCGAGATACTGACGGCCGCCGCAGAGAAGAGAGACAGGCTTTTTGCGGCCTTTGACAAATGCGGAGCCCAGCTAACAGAGACATTGAGAAAGCTTGCCGCCCGGTTCCGGTATATAGAAGCGGAGGCTCCGCCGGATGAGCTGTATGGCCTGCGGCAGACGCTTATGAGAGACGGGGTTGCTCTCTGCTCGTCACGACCAGGCAGCTCAAAGGCAGACGCCGCGCTGATTCTTGCACAGCCCAAAAACCCGAGATATTTTAAAGAGAACTGCGCCGTGCTTGCTCTCTGCGGCGATAAGGGGCATTTTGGCGGGCTCAGGGTAAAGAGTGCGGAGTTTACGTACCCCGAGGGCTTTGCCGAAAGCGTACCGGAGGGGTACCCTCTTGCTCCGATTGCGGCATACGCGCTCTCTGCAGGGGCGCTTGACCCGCGAGGGATTTGCGCTGCAAGGGTCAAAACCGAAAAATAGGTATTGACCTGTGGAATAATTTATTGTAGAATACTATCAGAAATCTGCGGAAAGGAGAACTACCCAATGAAGCGTATCCAGACCATCGAGACCCGCGAGATGACGAGCGCGAACGGCGGCTGCGGCGAATGCCAGACCTCCTGCCAGTCCGCTTGCAAGACCTCCTGCGGAGTCGCCAATCAGATGTGCGAGAATAAGGCTGAGTAATCTGCCATATTAGAGCGGGCGGGGGAAGCAACCCCCGCCTTTATTTTTGATAATTAGGAAGAAGCGTTATGATACATCAGTACAAGCTGAACGGATATAACATAGTGATCGACGTCTACTCCGGCTCTGTCCACGCGGTCGACGAGGTGGCGTACGATATCATCGGGCTTTATGAGACAATGAAGCCGGAGGAGATAGTGCGCCTCATTAAAGAAAAGTACCCGTCCGTTACGGAGAGCGACGTCCTCGAATGCCTCTCGGATATCGAAGACCTCAAAAAGGCGGGAAAGCTCTTTAAGAAGGACGACTTCGAGGGCATAGCCTTTGATTTCAAAAAGCGGTCAAACGTGATAAAGGCGCTCTGCCTCCACGTTGCCCACACCTGCAACCTAAACTGCGAATACTGCTTCGCAAGCCAGGGGAAGTATAACGGCGACCGTGCTCTTATGAGCTTCGAGGTCGGGAAGCGAGCCCTTGATTTCCTCGTTGAGAATTCCGGGAGCCGCAAGAACCTTGAGGTGGACTTCTTCGGCGGCGAGCCGCTGATGAACTGGGACGTTGTAAAGCGCCTCGTTGAATACGCCCGCGGCATTGAGAAGGAGAAGGGGAAGAATTTCCGCTTTACCCTCACCACGAACGGAGTCCTCGTTGACGACGAGGTCATCGAGTTTTCCAACCGCGAGATGTCGAACGTGGTTATGAGCATCGACGGCCGCCGCGAGGTCCATGACAGGCTGAGAAAGGATTACGCCGGAAACGGGAGCTACGACCGCATCATACCAAAATTCCAGAAGTTTGCCGAGGCCCGCGGGGATAAGAGCTATTACGTCCGCGGGACCTATACGCATAACAACGTGGATTTTACCGAGGACCTTTTTCATCTCGCCGATCTCGGCTTTACAGAGCTCTCGATGGAGCCTGTCGTCTGCTCGCCCGACGATCCCTACGCCCTGACTGAGGAGGACCTGCCAAAGCTTTATGAGCAGTATGAGATCCTTGCCAAGGATATGCTGCGCAGGGAGAAGGAGGGAAAGCCGATCACCTTCTATCACTATATGATAGACCTCGTGCACGGCCCGTGCATATACAAGCGTATTTCCGGCTGCGGCAGCGGAACGGAGTATATGGCGGTGACCCCGTGGGGCGATCTTTATCCCTGTCACCAGTTCGTGGGCGATGAGAAGTATCTGATGGGCAACGTGTGGGACGGAGTTACGAATACGGAGCTCAGAGATAAATTCAAGCTCACGAACGTGTACGCGAGACCTGACTGCAAGGACTGCTGGGCAAAGCTCTACTGCTCGGGCGGCTGCGCAGCGAACGCCTATCACGCCAACGGGGACATCCTTGGAACGTATGAATACGGCTGTAAGCTTTTCAAAAAGCGTATGGAGTGTGCGATTATGATGCAGGTGGCTAAGAGCCTGGAAAAGGAATAATTTTTTCCTATGTTTCAAAAAAAGCTTGACAATTATGAGGTAAATAAGTATAATAGCTCTTGCCTCATTACGGCGGCGTAGCTCAGTTGGCTAGAGCACGCGGTTCATACCCGCGGTGTCACCGGTTCGAATCCAGTCGCCGCTACCACATTTTACGGGGTGCGTCAGCATCCCGTAAAATGTTATTATTATGAGTTCGGCCCGGTGGTCAAGCGGTTAAGACACCGCCCTTTCACGGCGGTAACACGG
>ONTN01000103.1 GCA_900320765.1 uncultured Eubacteriales bacterium | reverse complement strand
TCAAGGCTCAGTTCGCCGGCCCCGAGTATATGGGCAAGAAGATCGGCGTTATCGGTATGGGCAACGTCGGACGCATCGTTGCGAACGCCTGCGTCAATCTCGGTATGGACGTTTACGGCTACGATCCCTTCCTCTCCGTTGACGCCGCGTGGCTCATCTCCAACCAGGTGACGAAGGTCGACTCTCTCTCCGATCTCTACGACTGCGACTTTTTGACCCTGCATTGCCCGCTCACAGATCTCACCCGCGATATGATTGGCGCCGACTACCTCTCCCATATGAAGGACGGCGTTCGCATCATCAACTACGCCCGCCAGCAGGTGGTGAATGAGGAAGCTATGATTGCCGCCCTCGAATCCGGAAAAGTGGCAAGATATGTGACTGACTTTCCCACAAACAACCTTATTGGCCTCAAGAACGTGGTTATGACGCCCCACCTCGGCGGAACCACGCACGAGAGCGAGGAGAACTGCGCGATAATGGCCGCAAGGCAGGCCGTCGACTATATCAAGAACGGAAACATCGTCAATTCCGTAAACTTCGGAAAGGCGGTCATGTCCCCGAGCCTCCACGCAAGGCTCTGCATCTTCCACAAGAACGTGCCGAACGTGCTCGCGGGGCTTACCTCCAGCATTTCTCAGCGCGGCATCAACATTGAAAACATGGTGAACGCCTCCACTAAGGAGTATCCGATAGCGTATACGATGCTCGAGCTCGGCTCCGATCCGGACGAGGAGCTTATAAACGCCATCCAGCATCAGAAGCACGTAGTAAGAGTAAGAGCGATCCCCTCCAAAACCGTCTGAAAAGAGGTACAGCGCCATGTCCGCAAATACGATGCTCATTGTTAATCCGGTTTCCGGAAAGGGCAAGATAAAAAATCACCTTCTTGACGCCGTCCGCGCCTTCTCTGAGGGCGGCATCCCCGTTAGCGTTTTCGTCACCGAAAAGCGCGGCGACGCGACTCTCTTCACCGAGAAGTACGGCAGAGACTTTGAGCGCGTTATCTGCACCGGAGGCGACGGAACTCTTAACGAGGTTATGAACGGCGTTATGGCTATCCCCTTTGAGGAACGCCCGAAGATCGGATATATCCCCCTCGGGACTACTAACGATATGGCAGTATCCTTCGGGCTTCCCAAGGCTACGAAGGACGTTATAGCTCATCTGAAAGCGGACAGCGTCAGAGCCGTTGACGTGGGGCAGTTTGACGACCGCCATGGGGCTATCTCGCCTATCTCGGCGGAGCGGCAGGAGCGCTGAAGGATATCAAGCCCGTCCACGCTGAGATAAGCTGCGACGGGGAGACCTTTGAGGACGATATACTCGTCGGCGCCGTTATGAACACGACCTCAATGGCCGGGCTCATAAAGCTCTCGCCCAAGGACGTTATGCTCGACGACGGGCGCTTTGAGCTCCTTCTCGTCCGCGATCCGAAGGGCTTCGGCGAGCTATGCGGCGACGCGAAGAAGCTTCTTACCAAGGATTTTTCCACGGACAGCGTCAAGCTCCTTCACGGCGCGAGCATCAGCTTTAAATTCGACCGCAAAATGAGCTTCACCTGCGACGGTGAGGCAGGCGGAGAATACGGAGAGGTCTGCGCGATAAATCACCACGCGGCTTTGAAGCTTCTGGTTTAAGACGATAAATAAACAAGCGACGGGTTAAAAACCCGTCGCTCGTTTGTTACTGTGTAAAATATTTTAAATCATTTTTGGCGGGGGCGTGTACCTCGCCAAAAATACCGCTCAGGCCGCAAACGTGCGGCGTAGCCGTGCGCTGCAGCGGACTGCAAGCTCAAATGAGAGCCCAGCGAAGCGGGTCTCATTTGAAGAGTGGAGACGTAGTCGACACTCTTCAGAAGCATTTTTCTTTTCGCTCTTTCCTGCAGCGCTCGATATTGCCGCAGCGGTAGCATAGCTCGTTATCGCAGATCCCGTCGTTTGTAAAATAGGATACGATATTGTTCACCGTCGTTTCCGCGATATTGCTTAGCGCCTCCTCGGTAAGAAAAGCCTGATGCGAGGTGACGATGACGTTCGGCATTGAAATAAGGCGGGACAGGAGATCGTCGTTCAAAATATGTCCGGAGCGATCCTCAAAGAAGACGTCGGCCTCCTCCTCATAAACGTCAAGGCAGGCTGCGCCGATCTTCCTGGCCTTAATGCCCTCCAAAAGGGCTTCCGCGTCTATAAGGCCTCCGCGTGAGGTATTTACGATCACGACGCCCTTTTTCATCTTGCCGATAGCTTCCGCGCCGATCATATGGCGCGTCTCGTCGGTCAATGGGCAATGCAGGGAGATGATATCGCTTCTCTCAAAAAGCTCATCGAGGGTAACGTATTCAATGCCGCTGTCAGGTGCGGGATAGCGGTCGTAGGCGATAACGTGCATACCGAAGCCGCGGCAGATATCGATAAAAATTCTGCCGATCTTTCCCGTGCCGACAACTCCCACTGTCTTGCCGTGGAAATCAAAGCCGGTCAGACCGTTCAGGGAGAAATTGAACTCCCTCGTGCGGTTATACGCCTTGTGAATGCGGCGGACCGAGGTCAAAAGCAGGGCGATCGCGTGCTCAGCCACGGCGTAGGGCGAATACGCGGGGACGTGCACCACGTGCACCTTGCCGAAGGCCGCCTGCAGGTCAACGTTGTTGTATCCCGCTGAGCGAAGCGCGATAAGCTTGACGCCGTATTCATACAGCTTCTCGATCACCCCGGCGCTCACATCGTCGTTTACGAAAACGCAGACTGCGTCGCAGCCCTTCGCAAGCTCCACGGTGTCCTCGTTAAGCTTCGTCTCCAAAAAGCGAAACTGCATATCTTGCTGCCCGCCATAGCGCTCAAAGGACGGCTTATCGTATTCCTTGGCGTCGTAAAACGCGACCTTTATCATGATCTGCCCCTCCCTCTGTTATTTACTGGTTTTATTATTCTCAGTTATTCGAGGTGATATCCATACCGAGGTATTTTTCGCTTATCGCCTTCAGCGTTCCGTCCTCTCGCAGCTCGCGAATCGCCTTGGAAATGGCGGCGTTCAGCGATGCGGACTCATCGCCCTTGCGGATCGGGATGGCGACAAATGATGCCTCCTCGGTCAGGTCGACTATCTTGAGATTAGCCTCGGGGTGCTGATCCATAAAGTCATAGAAGCTCTGGTCGGCGTTCAGAGTCGCCTCCGCCCTTCCGTCGAGCACCATGCTCAGGGTCTCCTCAAGAGTCGGAACGGTCAGCACGGTCGCGCCGAGCTCCTCGGCCATTGCCGCGTAGGTGCTTCCGTTAGAGTTTGCCGTCGTCCTTCCGGCAAGGTCGGCGAAAGACTTGATTTCCTCGTTATCGCCGCGGACTATAAGAGCGGTGTGGATATAGGCGTAAGGCTCGGTAAAATCGTACATAGCGGAGCGGCTCTCGGTTATCTCAACCTCGTTTACGATTATATCGTAAACGCCCTGCTCGAAGCCCACGAAGAGAGCGTCAAAGTCGCCCTCCTTGAATTCCGCCTCAACGCCGAGCTTTTCGGCTATCGCCTTGGCCACCTCGGTATCGAAGCCGACGAGGTCGCCGGCGGCATCGTGATACGTCCAGGGCGCCCACACGCCCTCCATAGCCACGATTATCTTTCCGCGGCTTTTGATCGTCTCAAGTTGGTCGCCCGCTTCCTTTGAGGCACAGCCGGAAAGAAAAGCGCAGGACAGCGCCATCAGCGCGGCAAGTATAAAGCTTACAGTTCTCTTCATTATTATTTCTCCTCTTCTTTACTGATCATATTTAAGAAAGCTCTGACTCTTTCATTTTTCGTATTGCGGAAGAATTCATTTGAGGGCGCTTCTTCCAATATCGCCCCGTTCTCCATAAAGATCACTCGGTTTGACACGTTCTCGGCAAAGCTCATCTCGTGGGTGACAACGAGCATCGTCCTCCCCTCCTCGGCAAGCTCGCGCATAACGGTCAGCACCTCGCCGATAAGCTCCGGGTCGAGGGCGCTCGTCGGCTCGTCAAAGTATATTATCTCCGGGTCGGCGGCAATGGCTCGCGCTATAGCAATCCTCTGCTGCTGACCGCCGGAGAGCTGATAGGGATAATAATCACGCTTATCCTCAAGCCCGACCTTTCTGAGAAGCTCAAGTCCCTTCTCCTCAGCTTCCTTTCTCGGGACGCGCCTCGCAATAATGAGCCCCTCAGTTACGTTTTTGAGGGCGGTCTTATTCGCGAAAAGATTGTAGTTTTGAAAAACGAAGCCCGTCTTCGCACGTATCTCCGCGATCTCGGCTTTTTTTATCGACGCAAGGTCGAAGCTTCGGCCGTCAAAGCTGAGCTTGCCTTCGTCGGCTCTCTCAAGAAAGTTGAGGCAGCGCAGAAGCGTTGTCTTCCCCGAGCCCGACGAGCCGAGCACGGCGACGACGTCGCCCCGATTTACCGTGAGGTCTATTTCCTTCAGCACCTCGAGCTCTCCGAAGGTCTTTTTAAGTCCCTTGACTTTTATAATGGCGTTTTCCATCAGCTCACGCTTTCTAAAACGCCGTATAGGCGTTTAGTCTCCGCTCTCCCCGGCGCTGAATAAAGGTCAGCACGGTGGAGAACAGAAGGTAGACGAGGGCGACCTCGATATACAGCGCCAGCGTGACGTAATTTGCTCTCGCTATCCTCTGCGTCGCCATAAACATCTCCACAACAGTTATGTTCGCGGCAAGGGACGTATCCTTTACCATTCCGATAAGAGAGTTTGAGAGCGGAGGGAACGCCGTTCTGAACGCCTGCGGGAGCACGATCCGGCGCATTACCTGGAAGTAGTTCATACCCACGCAGTAGCCCGCCTCGATCTGCCCCACGGGAACGGCCTCTAAGGCCGAGCGCATCGTCTCGGCGCAGTATGCCCCCTCGTTTATCGAAAAAACGATAACGGCGGCGGTAAAGCCGTCCAGCACTATCCCCACGCTCGGAAGCCCGAAGAACACGAGGTAGAGCTGGACGAGAAGCGGCGTGCCGCGGATGACCCAGATGTAAAACCTCGAGATCTGCCTTAAAACCGGGACGCGGGCATACTGTATCATGGCGACGGCTATCGCTATCACCATCGCGAAGGTGAAGGAAAGTATGGTGAGCGGTATCGTGACCGTAAGTCCCGGAACGATTATTTTGGGAAAGGACTGTATCGCGACGTCAATCACCCGTTTATTCTGTTCATATAGCTCCGTTAACCACTGCATCAAGTTATCTCCGAATAGTTTGGTTTAATGGAATAAAGTATATAATACTTCCCGCCTTTTGTCAAATAAACCCTTTGTCATAATATAAAAAAAGAGGACAGGTCCGGGGGAATAAGGACAAATCCCGCCGAAATAAACTTGAGTATACAATAATTTGGGCGGTGATAATTATGTTAACCGAGGCTTTTCTTGCGCTGATATCCTATCCCTTTCTGATGCTGCGGCTCAGTAAGGCGGAGGGCAGCTTTCCGAAGCCGCTCTCCGCCGAGGAGGAGCGGGAGTATATTGACAGGTGCCTTGAGGGCGACACAGAGGCGAGAAACGTGCTCATCGAGCGAAATCTGCGGCTTGTCGCGCACATAGTAAAAAAATACTATTCGCAATCCTGCGAGCAGGACGATCTCATCTCGATCGGCACTATCGGGCTTATCAAGGGAATATCCTCATACCGGCCGGATAAGGGAGTCCGCCTCGCCACCTACGCGAGCCGCTGCATTGAAAACGAGATCCTGATGCACTTCCGCTCAGTCCGGAAGACGGCCTCGGACGTATCGCTTTCCGATACCCTCGAATCGGACGGTGACGGCGGCAGCCTCAGCCTTATGGACGTTGTGAGCGTCGAGGACGATATCCTCGACCGTATGGGAAGCAGCGAGGCTTTAGAAAGGCTGAGAGTACATTTCGCCGCCCTGCCCGACGAGCGGGAGCGCGTAATTCTTTCTCTGCGCTACGGGCTTTCGGGTGAAAAGCCGCTCACTCAGAAGGAGACGGCGGAAAGGCTCGGCATCTCCCGCTCCTACGTATCGCGCCTTGAGAAAAAGGCGCTGGAGCGCCTTAAAAAGCAGCTTCAAAAGGAGGACTTCTTTGATTAATATGCAAAAGCTGCAGCGATTTGCTCGCTGCAGCTTCTTTTATATCATTCAGTTATCAGTTACCTCGAGGTCGGCAAAAAGCGGAGTCTTGTAATAGCCCGATTCGGAAAACTCCCTGAAAGCCTCGATTACTCCGGGCGTATCCTCCCGGTACGTCATTCCGAACCAGTGATCGCCGGTTGGAAGCACCTTGACCCTTATCCTATTCTCGCGGAGAAGATCGTTTATGTAAACCGGAAGCAGAAATTCCCGTTTCAGATCGTCGGGCTAATCCCCCAGAGGTTCATTGAAACGAGCAAGTTGGGGTCGAGGCTGACTCCGTCCGCCGTGGGGACAATATGCCGCGTCTCATGGATATCGGTCAAAAAGCCGTTTTCGTCGACGTAGCATATACCGCGCGTCACACCGCCGGATTCGGAGAGTGTGTTCCCGAGGATGTAGCCGGATACGCAGAGCTCGGGCGTCTCCCCCTCTTCTCCGGAGTTCAAGAACTCAAAAGCCTCGCGGAAGGCGGTCTTCCCGTAATAGTCGTCTGCGTTTATAACGCAGAATGGGCCGCTTATAAACTCCCGAGCGGCGAGGACGGCCTGCACCGTACCCCAGGGCTTCGTTCTGCCCTCCGGCGCCTTAAAGCCCTCAGGCAGCTCGTCGATCTCCTGAAACGCACAATGCGTCTCTATTCCGAGCTTTTCACACTCCGCTGCAATCCTGTCGCCTATCGCTTCGCGGAAGTCTTTTTCAATATCCCTGCGGATAACGAAAACGATCTCGTTAAATCCCGCCTCGATCGCATCGTGGATGGAATAGTCCATTATTATCTCTCCGGACCCTCCGACGGGCGTGAGCTGCTTAACTCCCCCGCCGTAGCGTGTGCCGAGCCCGGCCGCCATTATGACCAACGCTGTTTTCATAAGTCACCTCTTGTTCGGTAGCCCTCAGTCGTAGTAATGGTCGAGGAAGGAGTGCTCTTCGCCCTTCGTCTTCCAGCCGACCATAGTGTCAAGTGAAACGGTGTGGATCGAATTGAATATGCTTTTTTCGATATTGGGATTATCCTTTTTAAGGCTCTTGATAAGCGCCTTGACCTCGGCCCGCTTAGAGCTTACGCCCTCAGCTTCGTTTGCCAGCCCCTCGGTAAAGCGGCAGGCGCAGCGGATGAACTCGAGCCCGTTATATCTACACCAGGCTATAATATCGTCCTCGTGGATGCAGTACATCGGTCTTATGAGCTCCATACCCTCAAAATTCGTGGAGTGGAGCTTCGGGAGCATCGCCTGTATCTGCGCCCCGAAGAACATCGCCATAACCGTCGTCTCGATAACGTCGTTGAAATGATGGCCGAGAGCTATCTTATTGCAGCCGAGCTCTTTCGCCTTAGCGTAGAGGTTTCCCCTTCTCATTCTGGCGCAGAGGTAGCAGGGGCTCTGCCCCGCCGCGTTCGCGACATCGAAAACGTCGGTTTTGAATATTGTCACCGGAATATGCAGAGTAGCCGCGTTATCCTCGATCTTTCTTCTGTTCTCCTCGTTATAGCCCGGGTCCATAACGATGTATACGCACTCAAAGGGCACGTTGGAGTGCTTCTGCAGCTCCTCCATAAGCTTCGCCATCAGCATTGAGTCTTTCCCGCCGGAGATACAGACGGCGACCCTGTCGCCCTCCTGAATCAGCTCGTACCTCTTCACCGCGTAGGTAAAAGGGTTCCAGAGCTCCTTGCGGTACTTTTTTATTATGCTGCGCTCGATAAGCTCGTGTCTTTCAAGCTCTCTTGACATTCCGGATTACTGGCCCTCGTACTGCTTCGCGTCGAGGTAGTCCTTTATAGAATCAAGCACCTCGTCGCAGTCGAGCCCGTGGACCATGCAGGCCTCCTCAAGGCTCTCGCCGATGGAGCTGGGGCAGCCGACGCAGTGCATTCCGCTCATCATAAGAACGTAGGCGATCCCGCTGTCATAGCTCAGCATTTCCCCGATCAGGGTATCTTTTGTAATTTGCATTGTGGCATCTTCCTTTCCATATCTTTCCGGATATTATTATACTACTAAGAAATAATTATTGCAAGTGTCTAAGGTTTTATTGAAAAAGTTCCGACCGTATGTTATTCTTTCACAAAAAGGAGGGTGATATTATGAAGATAGGCGTTGTCGGAACGGGAATGATAGCCTGCGAGGTGCTGCCTCTACTCTCCGGCACGGGCTGGAAGCCCTCAGCGATCTGCGGCACCGAACGAAGCGCACCTAAGCTCGCGGAGCTCGGCGAAAAATACGGTGCGAAGACGTACACCGATTACGGGACTTTTCTCAAGTCGGGCAACTTTGATACGGTCTATCTCGCCGTTCCGAACGATCTGCACTTTGAATTTGCCTCCCGCGCCCTTTCGGCGGGCAAGCACGTGATAGCCGAAAAGCCGCTCGCCGCGTGCTATGCCGAGCCGATCCGCATCATCACGGTCGATCCTTCGATCCAAACCGTCGGGGATCTGCGCGGCAAGACCGTCGCCCTCGGCGAAAAGGGCTCGCTGATCTACTATAACGCGCTCGACATCCTCGGCGTTTATGGCCTCACCGAGGCGGATATCACGCCGGTCTATGCCGCGCCCGCCGACGCGGTCAGCGCCGTCAAGAACGGCGACTATGACACGGCCTTTCTCCCGGGAAGCACCGCGCTCTGGAACAGCGCCAGACTTTATGAGCTCTCTTATTCCCTCGTCGCCATGGACGAGGCGCACGTCGATCTGCTCATCGCCGCCAAGCCCTATTACACCAAGGCATATGACGAGAGCGGGCAGCCCTGCTCCGTCTCGGTCCCGACGCTGCTGCTCGCGCGAAACGACGTTGTGGAGGAGGACGTGCAGAACATCCTCTCCGTCATCCTCGATGAGAGCGTCATGGCGCCCATGTGCGTTTACAGCCTGGAAGCGCAGCAGCTGCTCCGCCCGGGCTTTGCCGGGGGCTTCACGGCTCTGCCGTACCACCCCGGCGCGGTCGCGTATTTCTCTGAACATTGATTAAAGCAGGAGGGAACGCCATGAAAAAACGCTTTTTCAGCCTGGCGCTCGCCGTGCTGCTCCTCCTCTCGCTGCTGCCGCTGCAGACTTTCGCGGCGGACCCGCCGGCGGAGGCCGCCTATCACACGGCGCTCCGGAATCTCCAGCGCCGGACGGACGGGCAGGCGAAGGGGCTTTTCCTCGATCTCGACGGGGACGATACCCCGGAGCTGCTCCTCGCCTATCTCTATACCGACGGAGAGCGCGGCACGGCGCTGCTCGCGCTGCGCGGCGGCAGGCCGGAATATCTGGTCAGAGCCGCCTATCCCCGGAATGATATTTCCTATTTCGCGGACGGCTACGGCTCGATCAGCGCCGTCGATTACGGCGGGGAGCGGCTGGTCATGACGCTCAAGACCGCGCGCTTTGCCGCCGAATATGACGCGGACTACGGCCAGCTCTATTGGGATCAGGGCGATTTCTGCCTCTACCGCTATGCCAATGGAGCGGCCAACGCGCTCGAGCACTGGGAGTACCGCTTCCTCGAAACGGAGGACGGGCGCTATTTTGAGGGCGAGGGCTACATCCGGTGCAACGGGGAAAAGACTTCCGTCGATGCCCTGAACGCCGCGATGGAGCGCATCACCATCCTGCAGACCGTCTCGCTCTATACGGATGAGGACGACGGCTTTGCGCTCGACCGGCTCATCCGCGTGACCGAGGGCGGCTTTGTCGACGTGCCGGACGGGGAGTATTACGCCAAGCCCGTCGACTGGGCGGTCTCGCAGGGGATCACGAACGGCACCGGCGGCTATGCCTTCTCGCCGGAAATGCCCTGCACGCGCGCCCAGGTCGTCACGTTCCTCTGGCGCGCTGCCGGCTCGCCCAAGCCGACGAGCGCAAGCCATCCTTTCACAGATATCAACCCAAACGATTATTTCTATAAAGCCGTCCTCTGGGCAGTGGAGCAGGGCATCACGAACGGCATGGACGCCACGCACTTCGGCCCCGAGACTCCCTGTACCCGCGCGCATGTGGTCACGTTCCTCTGGCGCGCGCAGGGGAGACCCGCCGCCGGGAGCGCAAATCCGTTTTCGGACGTCCCGGCGGATGAATATTACACCGACGCCGTCCTCTGGGCGGTGAAGCATGAAATTACCAACGGCACGGGCGAGGGGCGCTTCTCGCCGGAGCTCACCTGCACGCGCGGGCAGATCGTCACGTTCCTCTATCGCGCCCTCGCGGATCAGACCGCGCCCGCGCCGCCGCCGGTCGGCGACCTCCGCATGGCCTGCGGCTCCGACTGCGGCGTGACGGATTTCGGTTACGGCCAAAGTCTCGCGGGCTGGATCTCCACGAATTCTGACACCTTTGTCGAGGCGGTCGATTCCGCCGGCTCCGAGGCCAATCTCGCGGCGCTGCGGTCGGGCGAGGCGCAGCTGTGCCTCTGCCGGTCCGACGTTGCAAGCTATGCCTTCAGCGGCACGCGCATGTATGCCGACGCCGGGGCGTATCAGGACTTTTCCGTCCTCGCCGCGCTCTATCTGGATCTCGTCTGCTTCATCACCACGGACAAAAACATCCGCACCATCGAGGACCTCCGGGGCAAGGCGGTCGCCGTCGGGGAAAAGGGCTCCGCCGCGTACTTTAACGCCATGGACATCCTCGGCGTTTACGGCATGACGGAGGCGGACGTCACGCCCGTGTATCTCGATCCCTATGACGCCGTCGCCGCCATGAAGGAGGGCGAGGTGGACTCCGCCTGCGTCCTGCTCAACCGCTCGTTCTGGTCCTCCGCCAAGCTCACGCAGCTGGCGTACCACACCGTCGAGATGGACGAGGCGCACATCGACGCGCTCACGGCGTCCTCGCCGTTCTATGCCAAGCGCCCCTCGCTCGAAATTCAGGGCATGGGCCTGCCGGACGCGTCCTTCACGGTCTTCACGCGAAAGCTGCTCCTCGCGCGCAATGACGTCGCGGACGCCGACGTGCGCAATCTGCTCTCTGCCCTCTTCAATGAGCAGGCGATCGCGCAGATGGCATGGACCTTCGCCGAGGGCGGGCAGTTTTCGCTCCCGGGCTTTGCCAACGCCGTCACGGACATCCCGTATCACCCTGCTGCGGCGGCATTCTTCGCCGAACAGGGAGGAGGTCAAACCCCATGAAAAAACG
>ONTN01000048.1 GCA_900320765.1 uncultured Eubacteriales bacterium | reverse complement strand
GCTGCAAGCTTATGGGCGTAAAGCCGCAGGAAGATTCTGACAGAGCTGTTGCTATCGCTCTCCTTGCTGAGTACCTCACCGGTGAGAAGTGCCAGCTCGAGCGCTTCGACGCTCTCTCCTGGGGCCCCTCCAACTCCAACGCTCAGCAGTCTGAGGCTGTCCAGGCCAACCCCGGCCTCGCCGCCCTTCTTGCTCAGTCCCCCTACTCCGTACCTCAGGGCCAGATCCACGGCTCCTGGTGGGATATCGCCAAGGTCATCGGCACTGACGTCAAGAACGCCACCGACGAGGCCGGCCTCCAGCAGGCTCTCGACAACTACCGTGACAAGATCCAGTCCCTCTTCAACATGACTGAGGAAGAGAAGAACGCCTGGTCCGTCATCGGCTCCGTAAACGGCACCATGTGGGATACCGACTTCCCGCTCTATCAGGTTGCTACCGGCGTATTCGAGTCCGATCCGTTCGAGCTCCATGCCGGCGAGGAGTTCAAGGTCCGTCAGGGCGCTTCCTGGGACGTCAACTACGGTGCTGACGGCGTTGCCGGCGGCGACAACGTTGTCGTTGAGGCCGACGGAACCTACGTCGTACACTTCGAGGCCGAGACCGGCATGATCAGCCTGATCGCTGCCTGATTGAAGCCAATAGACCCTTGACCCAAAGTTTTCAATAAACCATATAACTTTGGCTGAATCGGTTTAAGTTCTTTTAGCCGGAGTCATATCCGTATGACTCCGGCTATTCTATTAAAAATCAAGGGAAAAATGGGCGGTCAGACCGCCCGAAAATTCCGGCAGGGGCTCAGCTCCCCGCAAAAAGGGGTTGAATCAATGAAAAAATACTCAGATCTCGAATTTCTGCGGCTGTCGAAATGGCAAAAGTTCGTATATAAGTTCCTGAGCTTTTTCGTAGCCATTCCCAAGGCGATCCTTAACTTCTTCGTTGGGATAGGAAAGGGCATCGCCAAATTCTTTGCCGGCATAGGCAGAGAGCTCGCAGACGTTGTCACCACCTTTGTAAAGGGCGACTGGAAGACCAAGGTCTCATATGTAATTATGGGCTTCGGCTCCATTGCCCGCGGCCAGGTCCTTCGCGGACTTATGTTCCTGCTCTTTGAGGTCGTATTCATTGTCTATATGATCACGACCGGAGGCTACTGGCTCAGTATGCTCCCCTCCCTCGGACATCAGGGAAGAGAGACCATCGTTGAGACCGTTACCAAGTTCGGCCGTACCACTGAGATCGAGACCTTCCAGTACCACGATAACTCGTTCAAGATCCTTCTGTACGGCGTTCTTACGATTTTCTTCATCGTTGCTTTTATCTATACCTGGCGCGTCAATATTAAGCAGAACAAGACCGCCGAGAAAATTCTCAAGTCCGGCAAGAAGCTTAAGAGCGGCAAGGACGACCTCCGCAGCCTCGTGGACGACAACTTCCACAGGACTCTGCTTGCCCTCCCGCTCACCGGTATCCTCGTTTTCACGGTTATGCCTCTGTTCTTCATGATCCTCGTAGCCTTCACGAACTACGACTATCAGCACGACGGCCTTATCAATCTGTTCTCCTGGAACGGACTTAACGGCTTTAAGCAGATGCTTACCTGGTCCTCCGGCGGCGTCAACTATTCGGCGGCCTTCGGCGAGATTCTTACCTGGACCCTTATCTGGGCCTTCTTTGCGACATTTACGAACTACTTCCTCGGAATGTTCGTTGCTATGATGATCAACAAGAAGGGCATCAGGCTCAAGAAGCTCTGGAGAACGATCCTGATCCTCACGATCGCCATTCCGCAGTTCATCTCCCTCCTGTACGTATCGAAGATGTTCTCGGATAACGGACTTATAAACCTGGCGCTTCTCGATATGGGCTGGATTACAAAGCCGATCGGCTTCTGGTCCGATCCGGCGAACGGAGCTATCCTCTCCAAGATAATGGTCATCATCATCAACATCTGGATAGGCATCCCCTACCTGATGCTTGTTGCGACCGGAATTTTGATGAACATTCCTGCCGACCTCTACGAGTCCGCCAAGATCGACGGAGCGAGCGGCTGGAAGCAGTTCTCCAAGATAACGCTCCCGTATATGCTGTTCATCACCGGCCCCTATCTGCTCACCCAGTTTACGGGCAATATGAACAACTTCAACGTTATCTACCTTCTGACGGGCGGCGCGCCTACCAACGCCAAGCTCTCCGGAGCCTCCGCCGTTGGCCATACCGACCTTCTTATCACCTGGCTGTTCAAGATGATAAACGGCACCGAGCCGAAGTATTATCTCGCGTCAGTCGTCGGTATCCTTGTCTTCATAGTGGTTGCCGTTATCTCCCTTGTCGTTTACGGCATACTGCCCTCAGTCAAGAATGAGGAGGATTTCCAGTAATGAATAATGAAAAAAGACATATGGGTATGCGGACCCTTAACGCGGTCTCGAACACTACCATCCACATCCTTCTGGTCATTATCAGCATAATCTGGATCATTCCTTTCTTCTGCATCGTGATGCAGTCCTTCCGTGTAGAGTCCACACACATGGTGTCCTACGTCATCCCGCACACCTGGGGCCTTGATAACTACAAGAACCTTTTTGCGGAGGGTTCCTTCTATCCGAAATGGTATCTTAACACCTTTATCATCGCCATTTTCGTTGCGGTACTGCAGACGCTGATAGTCCTTTGCATGTCCTACACGCTTTCCCGCTTCCGCTTTAAGATCCGCACGAAGCTGATGCGCTTCATGCTCATCCTCGGAATGTTCCCTGGAATGCTCACCCTCATAATCCTCTATAACGTACTGAAGGACCTCGGCCTTACCGAAGCTAACTCGGTACCGGGACTTATCCTCGTTTACGTTGCCTCATCCGGAATGGGCTACTACGTATCGAAGGGCTTCTTTGATACCATACCTAAGAGTCTTGACGAGGCGGCGAGAGTCGACGGAGCAACGAGAGCTCAGGTTCTCTACAAGATCATAATGCCTTTGGCGAAGCCCATTGTAATTTATACCATCCTCACAGCCTTCATGGCGCCTTGGGGCGATTACGTTTTCGCTCAGTATGTTGCCCACCTTGTTCCGGACGGATATAACGTGGCAGTCGGCTTGAATTCGTGGCTGTCTCTTGACCAGATCGCGAATAACTATACCAAGTTCTGCGCCGGCGGCGTTCTCGTCGCTCTACCCGTCGGAATCCTGTTTATGTGCCTGCAGAAGTATTACGTTGAGGGCGTCACGGGCGGCGCTGTCAAGGGCTAAGAAGAAAGGAGAAAAACAATGGCAAGTGTAAAGCTTACTGGTGTTAAAAAGATTTACGATAACAACGTGGTCGCCGTCCACGACTTCGACCTCGAGATAAAGGATAAGGAATTCGTGGTCTTCGTCGGCCCCTCCGGCTGCGGCAAGTCAACCACCCTCCGCATGATCGCGGGCCTCGAGGACATTTCCGACGGCACCATCGAGATCGACGGCGAGGTCGTCAACGACCTCCAGCCGAAGGATAGAAACATAGCGATGGTATTCCAGAACTACGCACTCTATCCTCATATGACCGTTTATGACAATATCGCATTCTCCCTCCGCCTCCAGAAGAGACCTGAGGACGAGATCTACGATAAGGTCACCAACGCGGCCGAGATCCTCGGCATAACCGAGTACCTTATGCGTAAGCCCCGCGCCCTCTCCGGAGGCCAGCGTCAGCGCGTCGCCATCGGCCGCGCCATGGTCCGCAACTCCAAGGTATTCCTTATGGACGAGCCGCTCTCCAACCTCGACGCGAAGCTCCGTAACCAGATGCGCGCTGAGATAATCCTCCTCCGTCAGAAGCTGAATACCACCTTCGTTTACGTTACCCACGATCAGACCGAGGCTATGACTCTCGGCGACCGCATCGTAATTATGAAGGACGGTTATATCCAGCAGGTCGGCACTCCGACCGAGGTCTTCGAGATGCCGAAGAACCTCTTCGTCGCGGGCTTCATCGGAGCGCCCCAGATGAACATCATAAAGACCCAGCTTACCAAAGAAGGCGGCAAGTACTATGTCAAGCCCTTCGGCGTTAAGCTTGAGGTCGACGGTCAGAAGGGCGAGGATCTTGCGAAGAAGGGCGTCGCCACCCGCGACATCGCTCTCGGCGTCCGTCCTGAGCATATCACCCTGACCCATGATAAGAACGCCATCCCCTGCACCCTTGAGGTTAACGAAATGATGGGCTCTGAGCTTCATCTTCACGTTTTCACTGAGGACGGCACTCGCCTTATCGTCAGAGTTCCCACCATTACCCTCGACCCGAAGGATAGGGAAGAGCTCGTCGCCGGCAAGAAGGTCTACGTCACCTTCAGCGGCAAGGTCATGCACTTCTTCGATCCCGAGACCACCGAGAACCTTCTCAACTGAGAGAAAACAGCATAAAAGGGACGGGCGATCGCCCGTCCCTTTTCTTATGCCAGCAAAAACGCAAGGGGCGATAGCCCCTTGCGTTTCCCGATTATTTTGTCCTCTTTGTTTCAATAAGCAGGTCTTTAATGAATTTGACCTTCTTCTTAAGCGGAGCGTAGCTGACAAGACGCCACTCCCAGTTCGGGCTTCCTACGGTACCAGGGCTGTTCAGCTTAGCGCGGTTATCAAGGCAGAGAATGTCGGCGACCGGCACGATGGCCATCGCGCATACAGAGCCGAAAACGTAGCGCAGCATCTTTTTCGTGATATGCTCGTGCGGCGAACCGAAGCCCTTGAGCTTCGAGCGGAAGACCTTTTTCCCCGCGTCGTCCATGCTCTGATACCAGCCGAGAACTGTCTCGTTATCGTGTGTTCCGGTGTAGATGAGCTGATGCACTACGGTAGGCACCTTGGAGAATATCGTGAAGTTCGCAATGTTCATACCCATAAGGTTAAAGCCTTCTCTGAGCGCTATAACGCCCGGCACGTCGTCTCCGCCGAGGTCCTCGGCGACTATCTTTATATCCGGCATCTTTTCATAGAGCAGGTTGAAGAATTCAAAGCCGGGCGCCTTGACCCAAACTCCGTCCCTCGCGGTGGGGCAGGAGGCCGGCACCTTCCAGAAGGTGTCGAAGGCGCGGAAGTGGTCGATTCGGAGGATGTCGAATAGACCGGCATTGTAGCCGAAGCGGCCGAGCCAGAATTTGAATCCGTCCTCTTTTATGTAGTCCCAATCGTATATCGGATTTCCCCAGCGCTGCCCGTCGTCATTGAAGATATCGGGCGGCACTCCGGCGATGAAATCGGGGTGACCGTCCTTGTTGAGCAGGAAGTTCTTGCGCCCGGACCAGACGTCAAGAGAGTCGATGCCGACGTAGAAGGGCACATCGCCCATAAGCTTCAGTTTTTTCGAGTTCGCGTATTTCTTGATCTTCATCCACTGCTTGTAGAACATATACTGAACAAAGACGCCGAAGTCTATCTCGTCCTTGAGATGCGAGATATCGTACTCGCGGTTTATTATCCAGTCGCGCTGGTCGACGGGCCACTCGTTCCATGAGCGCATTCCGTTCTGACCCTTTAGGGCAAGGAATACGGCAAAGTTGTATACCCACTCCTGAGAGGCGAAGGCGTCGAACGCCTTTTTCTCTTTATTCTTCGCATAGAAATTCTTCGCTGCGATACGGAGGTACTTATCCTTGTACTTGCGGGCGGAGGGGTAGTCTATCCTGTCGGCGTCGCCAGTGCAGACGTAGGGCTCGAAGCCCTCAGGCAGGTATCCATCCCTCTCGAGCATGGCGAGACTGACGTAAATCTCGTCGCCGGCATAGGAGGAGTAGGGCTGATATGGGCTGTTTCCGAAGCCGAGCGGATTGAGCGGCAGGAGCTGCCAGATGGAAAAGCCCATTTCTACGGCGAGATCAATGAACTTATATGCCTCGTCGCCCATTCCTCCGACGCCCTCGTTATTCGGCAGAGAGGCAAGCGGCATAAGTATGCCGGCTGTTCTTTTTTCTTTTTTCATAGTTTGATCACCTCATATTTTTGCGGCGCGAGCCGAGAGGGAAATCCCTCTCGGCTCGCTATCGGCTTTATACGCACCAAACGTCGTCGTTATACTGCTTGATGGTACGGTCGGAGGAGAAGTAGCCTGCCTTGGCGATATTCACGGTCATCTTCTTCGCCCAGCTCTTTCTGTCCTCATAAGCGGCGAGAGCGGCGGTTTTCTTCTCGCGGTAGTCCTCGAAGTCGGGGAAGGTCATAAACCAGTCCTTGCCGATAAGCTCGTTGTGAAGACGTCTGAGAACGCCCTCGTCGCCGCAGGAGAGCATCTCGTGACCTACGAGGAAATCGACTGCCGCGTGGAGCCTCGGGTTGGACGCATAGTAGTGATACGCGTTGTAGCTGTGCTCTGCGTAGGCCCTTATGACCTCGTCAGAGCTCTTGCCGAAGGTGAATATGTTGTCGTTACCGACGAGCTCGCAGATCTCGACGTTGGCTCCGTCCATCGTGCCGAGGGTAACGGCGCCGTTAAGCATAAACTTCATATTGCCGGTTCCGCTCGCTTCCTTGGAGGCGAGGGAGATCTGCTCGGAGATGTCGGCGGCGGGGATAAGCTTCTCCGCCATGGAGACGTTGTAGTTCTCGAGCATAACGACGTTGAGCCAGGGGGAGACCTCGGAATCGGAGCGGACGACAGAGCCGAAGGTGATGATGGCGTGGATGATATCCTTCGCGGTGACGTAAGCGGGGGCGGCCTTCGCGCCGAAGAAGAGGGTCACGGGGCGGAGCGGCCTGTGACCGGCCTTGATCTCGCGATAGAGGTCAATAGCCCAAAGCAGGTTGAGCTGCTGGCGCTTATACTCGTGAAGGCGCTTGGACTGGACGTCAAAAACGGAATCGGGATTGACGTCGATGCCCTGATGGCGCTTGACGTACTCTGCAAAGGCAACCTTCTTGCCGTGCTTTACGGCGAGAAGCGCATTAATAAACTGCTCGTCGTCGGCATACGGCAGGAGCTTTTCAAGCTCATCTGCGTCCTTTATCCATTCCTTGCCGATCCTCGCGCTGATAATGTCGGAGAGCTCGTGGTTGGAGGCGCGGAGCCAGCGGCGGAAGGTGATGCCGTTCGTCTTGTTGTGGAACTTCTCGGGATAGATATCGTAGAAGGGCTTGAGCTCGGAGGCCTTGAGAATCTCGGTGTGCAGCCTCGCAACGCCGTTTACCATGTGGGAGAAGTGAATGTCGATATTCGCCATATGGATCTTGTTGTCGCCGTCGATGATCTGAACGAAGGGCTCGGAGTATTTCGCGGCGATGTAGGCGTTCATCCTGTCGATGATCGGGAGCATATGGGGAACGGCCTTCTCAAGATAGTATCTCGGCCACTTCTCAAGAGCCTCGGCAAGGATGGTGTGGTTCGTGTATGCGCAGACCTTTGTAACGATGCCGTAAGCCTCCTCCTCGGCTATGCCGCGCTCAGAGAGCAGGCGGATAAGCTCAGGAATTACGAAGGTGGGATGGGTGTCGTTTATCTGGACGGCGGCGTAATCGTAGAGATCGTGGAGATTGGAGCCCTTCGCCTCGGCCTCCTCGAGGATAAGCTGAGCGGCGTTCGCGCTCATGAAATACTCCTGATATACTCTGAGAAGCCTGCCCGCCTCGTCGGAATCGTCGGGGTAGAGGAAAAGGGTGAGATTCTTGAGAAGGTTGCTCTTGTCAAACTGGATCCTGTTCTTGATAAGGCGCTCGTCGATGGTGTCGATATCGAAAAGGCGGAGTCTGCCGCACTTGGAGCGGTATCCGGTTACGTCTATCTCGTACATCGTGGAGCGGAGCTTATAGCCGCCGACCTCGATATCGTAATGCTTGTCCGTGCGGCGCATCCAGCTCTCGGTGCCCCAGGTGAGCCAGTAGTCAGGGGTTTCATACTGACGGCCGTTCACGAAGTTCTGCTTGAAAAGACCGCAGTGATATGCAAGACCTACGCCGTCGGCAGGCAAGCCGAGGGTGGCCATGGAATCGATAAAGCAGGCGGCAAGACGGCCGAGACCGCCGTTTCCGAGGCTGGGCTCGTGCTCAAACTCCTCAAGCTCGGCAAGGCTCTTGCCCGCAGCTTCGAGTTCCTCTTTAATTTCGCCATAGATACCGAGGTTGATGAGGTTGTTGGAAAGGAGTTTGCCGATAAGGAACTCGGCGGAAACGTAGTAAACCTTTTTCTTTCCCTCGTTGTAGCCTCTGTCCTTCACTTCGTCGGAAACGAGATTAAGAAGAGCGTTGAAAAGCTCAAGCTCGGACGCTTCCGCAAGCGGCTTCTTCGTGTAATCGCAAAGCTTTTTCATATTCGTTCTTACCTCCGTTCGGATAATGCGCTTATCCGCAGATTTATAGCAATATTTTACCACACAAAGTAAAATAATACTTGCATTGTCAAAGGGAAAAGTTGTACAATACTATCAAATGAAAAACGGAGGCTCGAATATGGAGCTTGACGAGTACCTGAGGTACCACGAGACTAAGCCGCACGAGCAGCCCGGCTTTAAATTCGATACCTATGTCTGCGCGATTCCGGACAGCTTTCCGAAGGTAGACCCGCATTGGCACGCCGATATGGAGATAATATATATAAAAAAAGGGAAGGGCAGGGTTAGCTTCGGAACGCGGTCCTCCGAGGTCTGCGCGGGCTCGATAGTCCCCGTGATGCCGGGGGAGGTACACTCCATCGAGTGCGACGCCGGGCGTATGGA
>ONTN01000063.1 GCA_900320765.1 uncultured Eubacteriales bacterium | reverse complement strand
TTTCGGCTGGATATAGAAGGCGAGGAAGAGGCCGAACATAGTAACGAGCCCGCCGATTAATGCAAGCCACGCAAACGGATCGCGCTTGGCTTGGATAAGCGTATAGCTCTGCGGCTCGGAGAAGGTCACGGTGTATTCGTCTATCGTGAGAACGTCGTCGCCCGTGAGCACGTTCATTCCGAGTATCTCCCCGTTATAATAGGCGGAATAGAGATAGCCGGGATTGTTGAGGCGTCCGGAGGCGGTTGCCGGGGCTCCGGCAAAGTAGTAGTCGGGATAAAACGCGTTGAAGTAAATAACGAGCTCGGGCTTATCCTTTATCGGCAGAAGCTCACCTGCGCAAAGGACAGCTTCCTGCATGGGCTCCCCGCTCTTTAAAACGCTGACCTTCGCCGCCCAGCCGGTCGAGTTCTGATAAAAGCGCATACCGAAAAGGTCGGCGGGGTTATTGACGCTTATTTTTGCGCTCTCGGCAGAGCCGTCCGATATATTTCTCACCGTTACTTCGGCCTCATACTGCTCCACGGTATCGTCCTCTCGGAGCTCGACGCGGAATGAGTCGATCGTCAGGACAAGGCCGGTATCGCCTATCGCCCTTGACTGTCCCGGTACCCCGTAAACGGTAAATTCCTCGTGCGTCATCTGCCCAAGGCCGAAGCCGAGAATGATAAGCAGTATGCCGATATGGCACACCCACGCGCCCCAAATCCCGGCGCGGTTTTTCGATGAGAAAAGGGTCTCTCTGCCCTCCGCGTCCGCGCCGCGCGCGGGCTCGGGCATACCGAGCCTTGTGAATATCTTCTCCGGGCTCTCAATGCCTTCGGCGGTAACGTCGGCGCTTTCCGACGGGAGCTTCGCGGCTCTCGTTCTCGCTAAAAGCCCCTTGATCTGAGATATGCTGCAGAAGAGCAAATTCAGCGTTAAAAACGCAGTTATCGCTATAAACCACGGGCTATGGAAAGCGTCGTCAAGGTGAAGGGCGATTATCAGAGCCGCAGTCCTCTCGGAATAGCGCTGGGCGTACCACGAATAGGTCTGCCCCTGGGTCACGAGGCTCGCGAGCGAGCAGGCGATCGCAAGTATAACGAGAAGGGCGACGGCAAATTTCATAGAGGTCAGAAATTTCCAAATTTTACGGACTGTTTTCATAGTCTTCCTCTTTAAACGGGCGCGGCATTATCTGCCGCGCCCGAATTATGTTAGGCGTTTAGCAGCGCCATAGCCTCATCAATTTTCTGCTCCGAAGTATCGAGGCAGCGGAAGGCGAGCTCGGAATTGTGCGCCCCCTCCGCGTTCTCTACGTAGCAGAAATCGAAGAACCACTGGGCCTCACGGTGGAGCTTTCTTACGGCGTCAACCTCGGTCTCTGTCAGCTTCCCCGCCTCGACTGCGGCCGTAAGGGCGTCCTTAAGATCGGAGAGCTTGTTTCCCACCTCCGTCTCCCGCGCGGTTACGCGGTCCTGCAGCCTGTGGACGAAGGTGACCATATCGGTATCCTGATGGCAGGCAGCGCAGCTCTCCAGCAGGGTCTCGTTTTCAAGCGGGCTCACGAGGATGTGACTGTGATATACCGTGCCGTCCTCCGCCATCTCCATTGGCATATGGCAGTCGGCGCAGTTTAGAAGAGCGGCGTGCTTTCCATGCGAGAATGTCTCGAACTCGGGGTGCTGAGCCTTCAGCATTGGGGTGCCCGTACCCGGCTGGATCCAATCGTAGAAGCCGACGCCGCCGTCCTTGTTGCCGATAGAATCGTAATACGCCAGAATTGCCTCGGGCGTCATTGTCTCAAGGCTCGAATAGGGCATCATAGTCTCCGCGTTCTCAACGGTGAAGTAGTACTCGATATGGCACTGGCCGCAGGACACGGTTGCCGGATCAAACGTGCTCACATTATCCCCGAGAGCCTTCGTAACGTAGGAATGGGTGACGACGAGCTCGCCCGCGTTGCCCGCCTCGTTTCCGTGGCAGGTGTAGCAGCTTATGTTCTCCTCCATCATCGCCATAACCTCGTCGAATGGCATCTTATACACGCTGACGCCGAGATCGTTCACGAGCTTTGCGAAGTTCGGGGTCTTGCAGGTGAGGCAGTTTGCGTTCGGGTGCGGCCTCTCTGGCGAAGCCGTATCCCTCGTAGATATTGACGAGGTAGGGATCCTCCTCGAGATATGAGGTGACGTAGCTGTTCTTCGCGTTATCACCCATCGTAGCGACGATATAGGGGTATATCTCCGCCCAGTCGGCGGCGTTCACCGTTCCGTCCTTGCTCGTGGCGGTCGGGGCGGCGACGTTCAAATACTCGATATCGGATCTCGTCAGCGGGCCGATCTTATCCCTGTTCTCAAGGTGATACATGAGATCCCCGCCGATAAAGCCGCCTATTAGCGCCACGGCGGCAATGATAACGGCAGCCGCTATTATGATCTTAAGCCCTAAATGTCTTTTTTCCATATTGCGTCCTCCGATATCACGTTAAACTGCGGGCGGAGTAATGACCTTGACCGGGCATTTTTCGGCGCATTTTCCGCACTGTACGCAGTTTTGATAGTTTATATGGGCGAGGTTATTCTCCACAGATACAGCGTCATGCTCGCATTGCCTCACGCAGAGGGAGCATCCGATGCAGCCGGCGGAGCAGACCTTTTTAACTGTCGGGCCCTTGTCCTTATTCGAGCACTGGACGGCGACTCGCTTTGAGCTCGGAATGAGCTCGATAAGTCCCCTCGGGCAGGCCTTTACGCAGAGACCGCAGCCTATGCACTTTCTCCTGTCGACCTCGGCGACGCCGTTTAAAACCCTGATGGCGTTCTGCGGGCAGACGGCGGCGCAGGAGCCGAAGCCGAGGCAGCCGTAGTCGCACTCGGTCACGTTTATTCCGCTGAGCACGGCGCTGCGGCAGTCCTTTATACCCACGTAATTTCCCTGATTATGTGTGACCTCGCAACTTCCCTTGCAGCGGACGAAGGCGACCTTTCTCTCCTCCGCCTCCGCCGTAACGCCCATGACCTCTCCGATCTTCTGAGCCACGGGTCCGCCGCCAACGGGGCAGCCGTTTACCTGGGCTTCGCCCTTCACTATCGCGGCGGCCATAGCGTCGCAGCCGGCGAAGCCGCAGGCTCCGCAGTTATTCCCGGGAAGGCATTCACGGACGGCCGTCTCTCTCTCGTCCACCTCAACGCGGAACTTGTTGCCGGTGAAAACGAGGCCGATTCCGACTATAAGGCCGATAGCGGTCAAAACGAGGGTCGTAATTATGATTATCTCCATCTTCGCCCTCCCCTCAGAAGCTGAGCCCGGCGAAGCCCATAAAGGCTATACTCATAAGGGCAGCGGCGATAAGGACGATAGGCGCTCCGCGAAGAGACGCCGGGATATCCTCCTCCTTTATCCTGGAGCGGATGCTGGCTAAAAGGACTATGGCTATCGTATAACCGAGGGCCGTTCCGAAGCCGGAGAGGACGCACTCGATGAAGTTATACCCCTCCTGAACGTTCGTCAGGGCTACGCCGAGAACGGCGCAGTTTGTCGTGATGAGCGGAAGATAGATGCCGAGCGCCTTGTAAATTGCGGGCGACTTCTTCTTTAAAAACATCTCGACTATCTGGACGAGGGCTGCGATAACGAGGATGAAGACGATGGTCTTCATATAATCCATACCGAGAGGCTTGAGCACGTTATCGTACAGTATGCTCGCGACGCCCGAGGCGATGGTTATGACGAAGATCACGGCGGCTCCGAGGCTTGCCGAGGCCTTCATCTGCTTTGATACTCCGAGGAAGGAGCAGATGCCGAGGAACTGGTTCAGCACCACGTTATGGATAAGGGCGCTGCCGATAACGATGAGGATAAGGCTCGTCATTTCGCCGCCACCTCCTCATTCTTTTCACAGGGAGCCGAGCAGGCGGAGCAGCAGCCGTCGCAGCCCTCCTCAACGAGCTTTCTCTGGCGGGTCTTGATGCCGATCGCGTTCATTATCGCGATGAACAGGGCGATAACGAGGAAGGCTCCCGGGGGCTGAACGAAGATGCCAATGGGCTCAACGCCCTCGGGGATGACGTTTATGCCGAATACGCTGCCGTTTCCCAAAAGCTCACGGACAATGCCCGCAAGGGTGAGAGCCGCGGTAAAGCCGAGGCCCATTCCGAGCCCGTCCATAACGGCGAGACCCGGCGTATTCTTGTTCGCGTACGCCTCCGCTCTGCCGAGGATAATGCAGTTTACTACGATTAGCGGGATATAAATGCCAAGCGCCTCATATAATGAGGGGATATACGCCTGGATAAGCAGCTCCGTAACGGTGACGAGAGAGGCCACTATCACAATATACGAGGGGAGTCTGACCTGGTCGGGTATCAGCTTCCTGAGAAGCGATATCACGAAGTTCGAGAGGATGAGCACCGCCGTCGTCGAAAGGCCCATACCGACGCCGTTTATGGCGCGGGTGGAGACCGCGAGGGTCGGGCACATACCGAGCATAAGTACGAGGGTGGGGTTTTCCTTAATAACGCCGTTATAAAGGCGCTCAAGATACTTCTTCATCTCAGTTCCCTCCCTTCAGCGTTTTCAGGTAGAAATCAACTCCGGCGTTCACCGCGTTCACGACAGCGGTAGACGTGACCGTCGCGCCGGATACGGCGTCGACCTCACCGTCAGCCGAGGCTCCGGACTTGACGAGGGTGAACGAGGATACGTTTTTGCCGGCGAACCGGCTCATAAACTCAGGCTCGCCGCAGCGCATTCCCATCCCCGGAGTCTCGTTCAGCTCTGTGAAGGCTATGCCGTTTACCGTTCCGTCGGCGCTTATTCCGACGGAGAGGGTGATGTTCCCGTCGTTGCCCTCCGCCGTGGTTACGCTGATAACGTAACCCACCGCGTTGCCCGAGGCGTCCTTTCCGACGACGGCGCTGTTTATATAGACTCTTCCAAAGCCCGAGCCGTAAACTTCTCCGTCAAGAGCCTCGATTGCGTCCTTCCCGGCAGCTGACGCTTCAAAGCTGACGGCTTCCGGGCAGACCTCCTGATAGGACTTTGTATTAGCCGCTAACTTCTGATCCTCGATGGTATCCTTTGTAAGGGCGAACACACCGCTGAGGGCAGCCCCGGCGATGAGGGTTATCAGCACGATGGCAATAACAGGCTTCGGTATCCTGAAGCTTTTCTTCTCCCTCGCGTCCGCTCCCCTCCTGTAGGCAAAGGGCTTCGGGATGATATAGGTGTCGATCAGCGGGACGAAGAGGTTTCCAATGATTATCGAATAGCTGAATGAGTCCGCCGCCGTGCCGCAGATCCGAAACAGGGCGCCGAGAACTCCGATCAGCAGTCCGTAGATAAGCTGTCCGAGGCGGCTTACGGGCGAGGTGACGTAGTCCGTCGCCATAAAGAAGGCGCCCATTATCACTCCGCCGCCGCAGAGATTTGCGGCGAGGAAGCGGGGATCGAAGCCCTGACCGCCGAAGAGACCGATGAGCAGGGTGAAGCCCCCGATAACGGAGAAGCAGATCTCCCCGTGGATGATATCCATAGCCCAGAGGACGAGGCCGCCCACGAGCAGGGCGAGAGCCGAGCCGCCGATGACGCCGTTCGCCGTGCCGAGGAACATCTCGGTCACGTTCACCGCGCGGCCCGCCATAAGATCGCTCATCGGCGTGGCTGTAGTCACTCCGTCGACCTGGAAGAGAGTCATCGTCCTGCCGAAGGAGATCAGCAAAAAGCACCTTGCAGCGAGTGCGGGGTTAACGAAGTTTTTTCCGAGGCCGCCGAAGAAGCACTTGACGACCAGTATGGCGAACACGCTGCCGAGGATCGGTATGTACAGGGGAACGCTCGGCGAAAGCGTGAGCGCCAGCATAAGGCCGGTAACAACCGCGCTTCCGTCAAGGAAGGTGTTCGGCTTATGGCAAATCTTATCAAACAGAAATTCAGTCGCGACGGCGGTCAGCACCGAGGCGAGGATTATATAGAGGGCCTGAAGCCCGTTCACGACCACTCCGATAACAGCGGTCGGCAGAAGGGCGAGGGCGACGACCCCCATGATAAATCTCGTCGTCCATCTGTCCCTTGCGTGGGGCGCGGGGGAAATATTCAAGGCTGTGTTCATTTCTTACCTCCCGCCGCGCGCTTTCGCGCCATGATCTCGGCCTTCGTCTGCTTGAACGTCTGCGTGAGGGGGCGCTTGGCCGGGCAGATATATGTGCACGAGCCGCAGGCTATGCACTCAAGGCCGTAAAGCTTCTTCTCGTATCTCTCAAGGTCGCCTATGTAAACTGCGTCGGCCATAAGCTGAGGCAGGAGCCCCTGCGGGCAGACCGTCGTGCAGCGGCCGCAATGCAGGCAGGCCGTCATCTCAAGCTCGGCCTTCTCGCTTCCGTCCTCGCAGAGAAGCGTGACGGCGTTCGTGGTCTTGACGACAGGAACGTCGATTGAGGACATGGCGAAGCCCATCATCGGCCCTCCGGCGAGGGCTTTCTTGAGGCTGACGCCCTCCTTGAGCCCTCCGCACGCCTCGATAAGCTCGGAAACGGAGGTGCCGTCTCTCACGATAAGGTTCGCGGGCTCGCTTACAGCGTCGCCGCAGACCGTGAGCGCGTGGGTGAAAAGCGGCTCGCGGAAGGCGACCGCACGCTGGATTGCGTATATCGTGCCGACGTTGTCGACTATGCAGCCTACGTCGGCGGGAAGGGCGGTTATCGGGAAGTCGACGCCTGCGATTACCTTTATAAGGCTGCGCTCGCCGCCCTGCGGGTACTTCGTCTTTAGCGGGAGAACGCTTATTTTCTCCTCTCCGGATGCTGCCTTCTCCATGGCCTCAATGGCCTCCGGCTTATTGTTCTCTATTGCTATGACGCCCTCCGCGTTCGGGAAGAGACTGAGGATTATCCGAAGTCCCTCCACGATATCCCCGGGCTTTTCGCGCATAAGCCTGTCGTTGCAGGTAAGATAAGGCTCGCACTCCGCTCCGTTAGCTATGACGTATTTTATTGCCGAGGGATCCTTCGGCATAAGCTTGACGTGGGTCGGAAAGCCCGCCCCGCCAAGGCCGACTATGCCGGCGGCCTTTATTCTTCCGATTATCCCGTCGCAGGTTAAGGCTGAGTAGTCCTCCCTCTCCCCAAAACCCTCAAGCTTTCTGTACTCTCCGTCGTTTTCAACGACGACGCACTCGAGCATAGCTCCGCTTATCGTCCTTCTTTTCTCTATCGCCTTTACCTTGCCTGAGCAGGATGAGACGACGTTCGCGGAGACGAAGCCGTCAGCCTCAGCCAAAAGCTGGCCGACGAGCACCTCGTCGTTCTTGGCGACCACAGGCTTTGCGGGTTTGCCTATATGCTGGCTGAGCGGGAATATCATTTCCCCCTTTGCATCGTATACGCGCAACGGGCTCATTCTCTGCGGTTCCTTATTTTGCTTTGGATGCACGCCGCCGCGGAAAGTATCCTTCACCTCTCAATGCCCCCTCTCAGAATTGATATGAGATCTTTTCTTGCAGGTATAGCTAACCAACATTATTTTATCAGATATGCGCCCCTTTGTAAACAGCATTTTCCCCCGTATTCGACAGGATTTACCTCCGGACAGCAAATCGCCCCGCCCTTCATAATATGAAGGGCGGGGCATAAAATTTCGGGTTTATTTCGCGTATTCTACCGCTTTCGTCTCGCGGAAGAGGTTCACCTTGATCTGGCCGGGATACTCGAGTTCGGCCTCGATCTTATTGGCTATCTGGCGGGCAAGGATGACCATCTCGTCCTCGCTTACCTCCTCGGGCTTGACCATTATGCGGACCTCGCGGCCGGCCTGGATAGCGTAGCAGCTGTCGACTCCGGCAAAGCTCTTGGTGACCTCCTCAAGCTTCTCGAGACGCTTAATGTAGTTCTCGATATTCTCACGCCTTGCTCCGGGACGGGCGGCGGAAATCGTATCGGCGGCCTGGATGATAACGGCGATGATGCTGTGCGGCTCAACGTCGCCGTGGTGAGCCTCAATCGCGTGAACGACCTCCTCGGACTCCTTGTACCTTCTCGCAAGCTCAACGCCGAGCTGGACGTGGCTTCCCTCCATCTCGTGATCGACGGATTTGCCGAGGTCGTGGAGAAGTCCGGCGCGCTTGGCGAGCTGAACGTCGACTCCGAGCTCGCTCGCAATAAGGCCGGCGATATAGGCGACTTCCTTGGAGTGGTTTAGAACGTTCTGACCGTAGCTAGTGCGGTATTTCATTCGGCCGATGAGCTTTATGATCTCGGGGTGCAGGCCGCGGACGCCCGTTTCGAAAACGGCACGCTCGCCCTCCGCCTTGATGGTGGCGTCGACCTCACTCTGAGCCTTGCGGACCATATCCTCTATTCTCGCGGGGTGGATGCGCCCGTCGAGTATAAGCTTTTCAAGTGCAAGCCTTGCGACCTCGCGTCTAACGGGGTCGAAGCAGGATATCGTGATCGCCTCGGGCGTATCGTCGATTATCAGATCGACGCCGGTCATCTGCTCGATGGAGCGGATATTCCTGCCCTCGCGGCCGATTATGCGTCCCTTCATCTCGTCGTTCGGCAGGGCGACGACGGATACCGTCGCCTCAGCGACGAGGTCGGCGCTGCAGCGCTGGATAGCGAGGGTGACGATCTCCTTTGCCTTCTCGTCTGCCTCGTCCTTGAGCCTCGCCTCGATCTCCTTGATCTTCATTGCCGCTTCGTGGGTGCATTCGGACTCAACGTTCGAGATAAGGTAGGCCTTCGCTTCCTCAACGGTATAGCCGGAGATGCGCTCGAGCACCTCCATCTGGCTCTTTTTAAGAAGAACTACCTCCTCCTTCTGCGCGTCGATATCGGCGAGCTTCTTCGCGATCTGATCGTTCTTCTTCTCAAGAGCGTCAGTCTTCTTGTCCAGGTTTTCTTCCTTCTGCTGGAGCCTGCGCTCCTGCTTGGAGAGCTCGGCTCTCCTTTCTTTTACCTCGCGCTCGTATTCCGAGCGGCTTTTGTGTATTTCCTCTTTTGCTTCCAGCAGCGCCTCACGCTTTTTCGATTCAGCGGATTTCAGCGCGTCGTTCATTATCCTTTTGGCTTCCTCCTCGGCTGAGCCGATCTCGCGCTCAGCTACGCTCTTGCGGTAGCGAACTCCGAGGAAAAAGGTTATCGCAGCAAGCACAATTCCCGCCGCAAGCCCTATAAACAACCATGGCCACATTTGAGTATACACACCTCCATTCACAAGTATTTAAGTATCGGAAGGAAATTTACGCTGGTGCAAGTCATAAATTCCCATTAATACCACGATAATAATTTTACCTCGAAGCGTCAATAATGTCAAGGCATTTCTTCTTGTCCCCCCTGCCGGGGCTTTGCGCATTAAGATGATACCGCTTTATTTCTTATAAGTTTAATAAATGTACATTTTTCTCTCTTTGCGGTCTGCAAAATACGAGACAACCTCATCCACCGCGCAAGCGCGGTCCCCCTTCCCCGAAGGGGAAGGCTTTTAGATTAGTCCGCCGGAGGCGGACAACAAATTAGAAGGCTTCCCCTTCGGGGAAGCTGTCACGAAGTGACTGATGAGGTTGTATCGAATACAGAGTACGCAGCG
>ONTN01000146.1 GCA_900320765.1 uncultured Eubacteriales bacterium | reverse complement strand
ATTTCAAAAGAAAACTATTTCAACTAAATTTACTTTTAATTTACTAAATAAATCTTCTTCTTTTGATGATTCAATAGATAATGACTCTGATAAAAATATGGATAACTCATCACAAAGAGGAAAAACAAAAGAAGAAATATATTATGATTTATTATATAAAAGATTAATTAATATAATTAATGAAGAAGTGTATTATAATAAAGAAGAATATATAAAATCTATAATATCTTTAAGAAATTGTTTTATGTTTTTAGAATATTTATATTTAGCTCTTAAAGAAAATCCTGATATAATAAGTCATTATATTATTAAAATAGATATTTCTTTATTATTAGATATTATCCAAAGAACATCTAAAAGATTAACAAATTCAGATGAATTTTTTTATCTCAATTTATTTAAAAAACAGGCCTTATTCCGGGATATAATGGCCGACCGTTATCTCAGAAACGTCAAACCTCGCGGGTATCTCCTCCGGATATAGCTCCAGCATCTTAATAAAAAGCCAAAGCTTATCCTGGACATCGTCGCCCTTTCCGAGCGTAACCGTAAAAATCCCCTTATAGGAAAAATGCACGTTTGACAGATTAGTGAGGTCGAGCCAGTATACCTCGCCGTTTATCCCCGCTCTTCTTATCCCGGCGAGGGTATTTTTCAAATATCCGAGACGGACCGTGCCGCCCTCGCCGAGGGAGATCGGGCTTCCTACCGACGGCATTACCGCCTCGACGCCGCGAAGCTCGATATACTTAGAGGCAAGAGACCGATCCGGACCTTGGCCTTATCGTCGATTATCCACCACGCGCCCGAGCTTTCGACAGCCGCAACGGGGACGGCCTCGCTTATCTCGATGGTCACGGTGCTCGGCAGCTTTCTAATTATACGCACCTCGTCAACATAGCTCAGCTCGTTTTTTATCTTCACAGCGGCGGCAGACTCATTGAGGAATACGGTGCTGTCCTCATAATGTATTCCCGACGCGGCTATGACTTCCTCCGCGGTGTAGGTCTGAGCGCCCTCGACGTTGATGACCGTCACCTTGAAAAATACGCTGAGGCCCAGTATCACGATTATGACCATAAGAGCGACTACCGCCAGAGTCAGGGCTCCGCCGCCCGATTTCTTTCGTCTTTTGTCCATTTTATCCTCTCATTCCATCGCTTCCGCCCGCGCTCCGATGCTTTTGAGCGCCATATCAAATCCCTCGTAACCCCGATCCACATATTCCATTCCGGAAATAACGCTCTCGCCCTCGGCGGCGAGGGCTGCCACCGCGAGGGCGGCTCCTCCCCTCAGGTCCTCCGCCCTGAGCTCCGCTCCGGTAAGTCTCCGTACTCCGCGCACAGAAGCGGTTTTGCCGTCCACCCGGATATCCGCCCCCATTTTAATAAGCTCGGGAGCTTGCCTGTACCTCGATTCAAACATCGTTTCGCGAAAAACCGTCTCCCCTTCGCTGAGAAGGCAGGCCGCCATCAGAGGCGGCTGAGCGTCGGTCGGGAAGCCCGGATAGGGCTTCGTGATAATTTCTCTTCCCGGCGCTTTGAGCGGACGGTTTTTTATGAGCTCTAAAGAGTTTTTGCCGGTTTTTATCTCGCAGCCCATCTCCGAAAGAATCTCTGCCACCGACGCGACGTCTTCGTACACCGCTCCGCGAAGCTCTACCCTGCCCCCCGCCGAGGCGGCAGCGCATAGGTAGGTCGCGGCGGCTATCCTGTCCGGTATCAGGCTGTGCTCGGCAGTCTTTTTATAGTCCACGCCGCCCTCAACCGTGATTTCAGCCGTACCAGCTCCTGAAACCGGAACTCCGAGTCTTTGAAGATAGGCAGCTAAATCTTTAATTTCGGGCTCTCGCGCGGCGTTTATTATCACCGTTGTTCCCCGGACGCCCGAGGCCGCAAGAAGCGCGTTTTCCGTCGCTCCGACGCTTGGGAAGCTCAGACTGACAATGCCGCCTCGCGGCCTTTCAGCCCTGAAAACGAGCTCGTCTCCGTTATTCTCGGCCTCTATTCCGAGATCGCGCATCGCCTTTACGTGGATATCTATCGGACGTGGTCCGAGCCTGCAGCCGCCCGGATACCCGAGTCTTGCCTCCCCCGCCCGGCAGAGAATAGCACCGAGAAAGCAAAGGCTTCCCCGCATCCGGCACATAAGGCTCTCCGGCACGTCTGTTCTCGAAAAGCCGGAGGAATCGACGAAAACGCTATCCCCGTCCCTCTCCGTCCTGCAGCCGAGATAGCTGAGAATCTCAAGGGCAGCCTCCACGTCAGATATTGCGGGGCAGTTATGTACCGTGGTCTCGCCGCCCGATACTATCGCGGCGGCAAGTATCGGAAGGGCGCTGTTCTTTGAGCCCTGAACATTTATTGAGCCCGAGAGCTGAGCGCCTCCCGTTATTTTCAGTTTTTTCATCGTAACACCTCGAAAAATACCTTCGAGGCATTCTATTCGCCCGCGGCGAAAAGGACATCGTTTATTTTACGAGGCCGAGGACTATCTCGGCTATCTTCTCCCTCGCCTTCGGCCTTCCGAGCTCCTTCGCCCGCTTTGCGACAGCGGCCAGCCTCTTTTCATCGGTCAGGAGCCGCTTCGTCTCTTCGTAAAGCGCCGCCCCGCTGCACTCGGACTCTCTTAGCATTATCGCCGCTCCGTGCTTTTGAAGCTCGGCGGCGTTCTTTTCCTGCTGATTTGCCGTTACGTTCGGGCTCGGCACTAAGATAGACGCCGTGCCCGTATTCGTTATCTCGGCAAGGGTCGAGCCGCCTGCCCTTGAGATAATGAGATCAGCCGCCGTCATAACGAGACCCATATCGTTGATATAGGGTCTCAGATCCGTCGTCTGCGGATTAGTTACGCTGAGCTCCGCAAGGCGGCTTCGCATTTTCGCAAGTCCGGCTTCACCCCCGCCGGTGGCGTGGATATGGTAAAAAGCTCTCTCTTTTTCATTCTGCGCGATGAAGCGCGCCATATGCGCGTTCATTACGTCCGCTCCGAGGCTTCCCCAAAAGGAAACAACGAGCGGAGTTTTTGCATCGAGCCCGAGGCGCTCTTTCGCCTCCTCCGACGTAAAGTCGCCGAAATCGCCCTTTACCGGAGTGCCGGTGAATATCACTCTGTCCGGTCTTCTGTATCTCTTTTCCACGTTCGGGTAGGCGACGAGCATTTTCGTCACCATCCCGCTCAGAAGCTTGTTTGCCATTCCCGGCTCAGCGTTGGATTCGTGCAAAACGGTCGGTATTCCGCGTTTTGCCGCGGCTCGAATAACGGGATAGCAGACGTACCCTCCGGTGCCGACGACGCAGTCGGGCCGAAACGAGCTTATCACGTTCGCCGCGTCCCTGTTCGCGTTTACGAGATTATTGAGCGTCTCGACGTTATGCCTTATATCCTTGCCCGAAAAGCCCCTCGCAAGCCCGGTCACTTTGAGGTTTTTAAGCTCGAAGCCCTCGCGGGGTATGAGCCTTTTTTCCATCTCTCTGCCCGCTCCGACGAAAAGAAACTCCGCGTCCGGCATTATTCTGCGCAGCTCCCCCGCGATAGCGAGAGCGGGATTTATGTGCCCTGCCGTTCCGGCTGAAACGAAAAGAAATCTCATTTCTCTTTATCCTCCTTCTTCTCCGCGCGCTTAAGCGGTATGTCTCGCGATATTGAAAGGACTATTCCCATTTCAGCGAGCTGAAGGAGCAGGGCCGTGCCTCCGTAGGAGAAAAACGGCAGCGAAATTCCGGTGGACGGCATCGTGTTCGTGACGACGGCGATATTAAGAAAAACTTGAATCGCAAGAAGCGTCGTTATTCCTGTTATAACGAGAGAACCGAAGCGGTCGCGGCAATGCATTGCGAGCCAGTAGCCCCTCATAATAAGCAGGGCGAAGAGGACGAGCAGCAGAACCGCCCCGATAAAGCCCATTTCCTCGCAGTAGATCGAGAAAATGTAATCGTTGTAGTCATAAGGAAGGTATAGATACTTTTGCCTCGACTGCCCGATGCCGACGCCTAAAAGGCCGCCGGAGCCGATAGCGTAGAGGCTCTGGATTATCTGATAGCCCTTGTTCAGCCTGTCGGCGAAGGGATCGCGCCAGGCGTTGACTCGGTCGGACGTATAGCCGGTGAATTTTATTATGAACACGAGAGCCGCGGCTGCAATTCCTCCGGCTCCGAGAAGCCATCCGAGGCCCGTTCCGCCCAGGAACATCATTATTGCCCCTACGGCGAGGATTATCGCCGTGGCGGAGACGTGCCTCTCCCAGATTACGAGGCCGCAGAGGATTAAAAGTACGCCAGCGAAGGGCAGAACGCCCCAGCGGAAGGTCTTCATCCTGTCCTTATACACGCAGGCCATGTTGGCAAAGAGCAGCACGACGGAGAGCTTCGCGATCTCCGAGGGCTGGAACGTGATAAGGTTTCT